>CADBGD010000055.1 GCA_902794115.1 Oscillospiraceae bacterium | reverse complement strand
AGAGATCCCTGTCATGATCAGTAAAAAAGATAATGACAGCGGCGCGCTGACCTTTGTAATCGGATTTGCAGTCATTATGCTTCTCGTTTTCCGTTGATGGATGAATTCTGGTAATCTGCATTGAAAAGTGATAACATGAGTTAGCAAATGCTAACTTCTATGAAGGAGGATTTTACATGCCGAGTTTTCAAGCAAAGATGATCAGTGGACTCTTTAAGGTGATTGGAGTCAATAAAATGCTGGACAAACAAAGAGAGGACTTCGATAAGCTATTAGAAACCTATAAAAAGAAACAGAAAAAACCGCTGAAAATCCCCTATAAGAAAATGAAGGACTTCGATATCGCGAGTGACAATATATCCGGTACGACCTGTTATGTAATCAGTAAGAAAGGAGCTGTTCCGAAACGGGCGATTCTTTATCTCTTCGGTGGCGGTTATATTCTTCCGCCGGATCCGGGAGACATCATATTATGCGGACAAATGGCTGAAAACTGTAACGCGAAAGTTTGGTTCCCGTTGTATCCGATGGCACCGGAGCACCGGTTAGTTGAGACACTACAGAGTTCGCTAACCGTATATCGTGAGATTTTAAAAGAATATGATGCTGCGAATGTGCGTTTCTTTGGCACCTCATCAGGAGGTGGCCAGGCTATGTCGCTCTGTGTATATATCCGTCAAGAGCATAGTGATGTGCCGCTTCCAGGAAAACTTGTCTTACAGTCTCCAGGACTTCAGGTTCCGCCAAGCAAGTCACAGAGGAGCGAGATGGAAAAACGGAAAAATGGTGATGTTATGATTCCTCCGCGCTTCTTTGATAATATTGCTCCGGTGCTTGCCAGAGAAGAGGAATCATATCTTCTTAGTCCTTTGTTATATGACTTAAGTGGATTTCCGGAAACCGATGTTTTCTATGGAACCAGAGAAGTGATGATTGCCTACCTTGATGACTTTAGGGAGGCCTGCGAAAAGTATGGCGTGGTACTTCATACACATATTGGTAAGGATATGATGCATTGCTGGGGGGCTATGGAATTTGTTCCGGAAGCCCGCGAAGTCAGAAAAGAATACTTTCAGGCGCTGAGATAGAACGGATTGCTAACATGTGAGCTATTGACAGAAATTTACACACATGATATAAATATTCGTGGTTAGCGATAGCTAACCGTGTCTTGATCTTTAATTCCTCTCCAACCGCGCCGCTTTTTTCCAATTCCCGGCGCAGGAGAGGAATTAGTATGTATGAAAGGAGCCTTTTTTATGGCAAAACTAACAATTGAAAAAGTAATCGGCAGAGAGATCCTGGATTCTAGAGGAAATCCGACAGTGGAAGCAGAGATCTATCTTGCAGACGGTACTGTCGCATTCGGTACAGCTCCGAGTGGCGCTTCGACAGGTGAGTTTGAAGCACTTGAACTCCGTGACGGAGATAAGAGCCGTTATCTCGGAAAGGGTGTTCAGAAAGCCGTAAATAATATCAACACTACTATTAATGATGCGATCAAGGGTCTTGATGCTTCCGATACATATGCAGTTGATGCAGCGATGATCAAGGCAGATGGAACGAAAGATAAGTCCAATCTTGGTGCGAATGCGATCCTGGCGGTATCTATTGCCGCAGCAAGAGCCGCTTCGAAGTCTCTTGATATCCCGCTTTACCGTTTCCTCGGCGGTGCTGCCGGAAACCGTCTTCCGGTTCCGATGATGAACATCTTAAACGGCGGTGCACATGCTACCAATACAGTTGATGTTCAGGAATTCATGATCATGCCGGTCGGTGCACCGACATTTAAGGAAGCCCTTAGATGGTGCGCTGAGGTGTTCCACGCCCTTGCAAAGATCCTGAAGGGAAAAGGTCTTGCAACATCTGTTGGTGACGAAGGTGGTTTTGCACCGAATCTTTCTTCCGATGAAGAGACCATTGAAACGATCCTCGAGGCTGTAAAGGCTGCAGGTTATGAACCGGGTAAAGATTTCATGATCGCCATGGATGCGGCCTCCTCGGAGTGGAAGAGTGAGAAGGGCAAAGGCTTCTACAAGCAGCCGAAGTCCGGAAAAGAGTTCACATCTGATGAGCTGATCGCACATTGGGAGAATCTCGTTGACAAGTATCCGATCATCTCTATCGAAGATGGCCTGGATGAAGAGGATTGGGACGGCTGGAAGAAGATGACAGAGAAGATCGGTCATAAAGTACAGCTTGTTGGCGATGATCTGTTTGTTACCAATACAGAAAGACTCAGCAAAGGCATTTCTCTGGGTGCCGGTAACTCGATCCTGATCAAGTTGAATCAGATTGGCTCTGTTTCTGAAACACTTGAAGCCATTAAGATGGCACATAATGCCGGCTACACAGCGATTTCTTCCCACCGCTCCGGTGAAACGGCAGATACTACAATTGCAGATCTTGCCGTAGCTCTGAATACCTGCCAGATCAAGACCGGCGCTCCCAGCCGTTCCGAGCGTGTTGCAAAGTACAATCAGCTTCTCCGTATCGAAGAGATGCTTGGTGAGTCCGCTGTTTATCCGAAAATGGATGCTTTCCATGTAAAGAAGTAATGTTCAATTGAGTTTTTAACTCCCTTTAAGTTTACGCTAGAACTGCCCTATCCGGATGTTATATCCTGATAGGGCAGTTCTTTTAAAGAAATGGGGCGTTTCTGTATGTTTCCTGGATAGTTAATTCCCTCCCTATGTCTATTCCGGCAAGACAATTACGGGAGGGAATTATGAAATAAGACATGAGTTAGCATCTGCTAACTACATCTTTATACCATCTGCACAGTTTTTTGTCAATTGTTTGAAAGAATAATATTGTTCAAAATTCCTTCGAGATATTCCTGTTTTCCAGATACCGGATTAGCCGGGGCTTTGAGCTCAGAAGCTTTGGCTGCCAGCTCTTCAAGGGTTGCTTCTCCGGATCTTACCTTCTGTCCGAGTTCGGAAGAGAAGGAAGAGTAGCGTTCTTCAATATTCTTTTCGAGTCTGCCGTCCTCGATCATCTTCGCCGCTTTCAGAAGACCATAGGCAAAGGAATCCATACCAAGGATAAATGCATAGAACATATCCTCATAGGTATTGCTCGGACGTCTGTTTTTGGAGTCAAAGTTGATGCCAACCGGAAGTCCATCGTTTTTCAGGATCTCATACATAGCAAGTGTGGTGTCATATACGTTGCTCGGGAAGCAGTCAGTATCCCATCCCAGCATGATATCGCCCTGGTTCGCATCGATGGAACCAAGCATATTATTGATGCGGCTGATACGCAGTTCGTGCTGGAATGTATGGCCGGCCAGAGTTGCGTGATTTGCTTCAATATTCATCATGAAGTCTTTATCCAGACCATATTCTTTCAGGAATCCGATCGCGGTTGCCGCATCGAAGTCATACTGGTGCTTCATCGGCTCCTTCGGCTTCGGTTCGATAAGGAATGTTCCGGTAAAGCCGATTTTTCTTCCGTAATCTCTAGCCATCTTCATGAGGTTGGCGATATTCTCCTGTTCGAACTTTACTTTAGTATTCAGCAGTGTCTCATAACCTTCTCTGCCACCCCAGAAGACATATCCGCGGCCGCCAAGCTTTACAGTAAGCTCGATTGCTTTCTTTACCTGAGCTGCCGCAAAGCAGTACACATCCAGATCGTTAGTGCTTCCGGCACCATTCATGAAGCGGGGGTTGCTGAACATATTGGCTGTACCCCAGAGACATTTGATGTCGGTACCGGCGGTTTTTTCAAGAATATAATCTGTGATCTCATCCAGTCTTTTATTGGTTTCGTTAATGTCATCTGCTTCCGGAACGAGATCGACATCGTGGAAACAGTAGTATTTGATGCCGAGTTTCTTCATAAACTCGATACCGGCATCTACCTTTGCCTTGGCGTGTTCCATCGTTCCTTCAGCTTCAGCACCAAAGCGCTTGTCTGCTGTACCGCGTCCGAACATATCCACTCCATTGGCACACAGATTATGCCACCATGCCATGGCAAACGGAAGCTGCTCGCTCATTTTCTTACCCAGAACGACTCTGTCCGGATCATAGTACTTAAATGCCATCGGGTTCTTGCTTTCTGGTCCCTCATACTTGATCTGAGGGATACCTTTAAAGATTTCACTCATAGTGATACCTCCATTTAATAATAGTGAATTTACACAATAAGTTAGTGTATGCTAACTACAATCTTATCGGGTTCATCCAATTCCGTCAATGTTTTCCTGAAAGAAGAAAAAACATGTTGACAAGAATTAGCGAACGGTGTACTCTAACTACTGTTAGCAAACAGTGTTCGCTAAATCTGTTTTGACCTTCTTGAAAGGATGAGTTATGGTTCGCGATAAGAAAACCCATCATGATCAGATCATGAAAGCAGCATATGATGAATTCCGTAAGCATGGTTTTACGGATGCTTCCATGCGCAGGATCGCGTCTGCTGCCGGTATGAGTGCATCCGGTCTTTACAAACATTTTGAGAGTAAAGAAGAGATGTTCTCGGCACTGGTGGATCCGGCTATTGATGGCATGATGCGTCTCTATGACGATTTGGCAAAGAAAGAAAATGAGACTTTGAATCTTCCGGAAACAAAACGCGCGTGGGAAGATACTTCTTCAACTTCGATCATGCTGGATTATATCTATTCGCACCTTGATGCATTTAAACTGATCATCTGCTCTTCCCAGGGGACAAGATATGCCAATTTCGTTCATGATATTGCTCTCATGGAAGAAAAGAATACACATGAGTATATTGCGAATGCGAAAAAAAACGGATTCTCTGTCAACGAGGTTTCAGATGAAGAATTGCATCTTTTGGTGACCATGAATATCGATGCTGTGGTAGCAGCGGTAGAACATGATTTCACGAAAGAGCAGGCGATGCACTATGCGAAGACTCTTGAGAAATTCTTCATCCCCGGATGGCGGGCGGTGCTTGGTTTCTAAAAAAACTGAAGCGACCTGGTCGCTTTTCTTTTTATTAAGGGGTTAGCGTACGCTAACTTAAAAGTGTTCACCAAATTTCATCCGGTATTCCATCTGCCGGTTGAGGAATAAATAAGGAGGGGTGATTGATGGAAAAAAACACATCAAAGGGAAAATCACGGTCAACGGTAAGCTGGGTCGTGGAATTTGCCGGGTCAAAGAAAAGTTATTATGTTGCAAGTATAGTACTTGCCATACTCAGCGTTGCTTTTGGCTTTCTGCCATACATTTTTATCGGAAGGATCGTCCAAGATCTGCTTTCCGGAAACGCGGATAAAGCATTCTGCTATCGTCAGCTGCTCTTCGTTGCGATCTGCTGGGTACTGAACCGCCTGATGCACACCATTTCGACGGCGCTCTCGCATCGGGCGACCTTTGAAGTTCTCGGGAATATCCGGAGAAGGATCACGAAACATATGGCGAAGATGCCGCTTGGAGACGTTCTTTCTGAATCATCAGGAACGTACAAGAACATCATCATCGAGCGTGTGGATTCTGTAGAGACGACTATGGCACATATCCTTCCGGAAGTGACCTCGAATCTTCTGATCCCGATCGTTGTCTTCGTGTATATGCTGACGATCAATTGGAAACTTGCGCTTCTTTCTCTTCTCTCGCTGCCGATCGGTGCACTTTTCTTCAGTTTTGAATTTATCGGTGCCGGAGAGCGTTTCCAGAATACCATTGATAAGACAAAGGCACTGAACGATACTGCAGTCGAGTATATAAACGGTATCGAAGTGATCAAGGCATTCGGTAAAGCCAGAACGTCTTATGCCAAGTTTGTCAAGGCGGCGAAAGAAGGCGCTGACTGCTTTATCGAGTGGATGCGAAGCTGCAATGTGTATCAGAATGTGGCACTGACCATGCTTCCGGCGCAGCTTCTTTCCCTGGTTCCTTTTGCAGGATGGTTCTATAGCCGCGGATGGGTCAGCGGAAGTGATGCATTTATGCTGATCATTCTTGCCCTTGGTCTGGTATCCCCATTTCTGGTCATTGCCAATTATCTGGATGATCTGAAGAAATGCCAGGTAATTATCGGCGAGGCAACATCCATTATCGTAAAGCCGGAATTGGAACGTCCGGATAAAGTATCCGAACTTCCCGAAGGATATGATATCGAACTGAAAAATGTCCACTTTGCCTATGAAAAAGAAGAAGTGTTACATGGGGTAAACCTTCGGATCAAGGAAGGCACAGTCAATGCACTGGTTGGTCCTTCTGGATCGGGAAAATCGACGATCGCCAAGCTTATTGCTTCTTTCTGGGATGTGAATCAAGGCGCGATCCTTCTCGGCGGAGTAGATATCCGTAAGATCCCGCTGGAGGTATACAACCAGAACATTGCCTATGTTTCCCAGGATAACTACCTCTTTGATGAAACCGTTATGGAAAACATTCGTATGGGACATCCGGGAGCGACGGATGAACAGGTGATCGATGCTGCGAAAAGATGCGGATGTCATGATTTCATTATGCGTCTTGAAGACGGATATCAGACGATATGCGGTGGTGCCGGATCTCATCTATCAGGCGGAGAGCGCCAGAGGATATCCATCGCGCGTGCGATGCTGAAAGATGCTCCTGTCGTGATACTTGACGAAGCGACAGCCTATACAGACCCGGAGAATGAAGCGCTGGTTCAGAAGAGCGTAGCGAAACTGGTCCGGGGAAAAACGCTGATCGTTATCGCACACCGCCTTTCCACGATTGCTTCGGCTGACAATATTATCCTTGTGAACCAGGGCGCTATTGAAGCATGCGGTAAACAGGAAGAACTTCTCCGTGAAAGCGGACTGTACCGTAAGATGTGGGATGCCCATGTTCTTTCAAAGGAGGTGGAATAAGATGTTTTCAACACTTAGAAAATTCTTTGATTTCTGTAATGAAGAAGATAGAAAGAAACTTTATCTGGCTATTATACTCAGTGTGGTAAAAGCTGTGTTTGCGGCCCTCCGTATTTCTGCTATTGCAGTTTTTGCGCAGGGTGTGATCAATGATGACATGACGAACAGTAGGATCCTTCTTTCTTTAGGCATCATGCTGATATCTGTGATCGGGCAGATCCTGATCGGACTTAAGGTCACGATGCTTCAGACAGAGGCCGGATACCACTCTTGCGCACATAAACGAATAGAGATCGCCGAGCATCTCCGTTATCTTCCTATGGGATTTTTTAATCATAACAGTCTAGGATCCATCACGAATGTAACGACCAATGTTATGGAAAGTCTTTCGGATATTGCAACACGTATCGTAATGGTCGTGTCACAGGGAATTCTTACTACTGCTGTGATCGCTGTATTTGTATTTGCCTTCGACTGGAGGATCGGCCTGATCCTATTGGCCGGTATCGTGGTATTCGTTCTATGGAACACGTTTATGCAGAGAAGTACGAAGACCGTAGCACCGATGAAACATGAAGCGGATGAAGCAATCGTAACCGCGGTGATCGAATATGTGCAGGGAATCGCGGAAGTAAAGAACTATAACCTCACGGATAAGACGGCACGAAAACTGGAGAAAGCCATTGCCGGAAAGGTGAAGACGGACACCAAACTGGAGTTCTGTGTCATGCCTCATGTTTTCCTTCAAGGGTTAACAACAAAACTTACCGGTGTTCTTATGTGCCTGGCATCCCTGAAGTTCTATTTTGATGGAAGTATGTCTCTTCTTTACTGCATCATGATGATGATCTCCTCCTTCATGGTATATGAAAGCCTCGAGATCATGGGCATATTCTCCGCACTGATGAGAAATATCAACATTGCCGTTACCAAGGCAAAAGAAATCATGGACATGCCGCCGATGGATATTGACGGAGAGGAGATCGATCCGATAGATCATACGATCTCAGTTGAACATATCGGTTTTTCATATGACAAAAAGAAGATCATCAACGATGTTTCTCTTACGATCCCGGAGAAGACGACCACGGCATTCGTGGGTCCTTCCGGAGGCGGAAAGACAACTCTTTGCAATCTTCTTGCCCGGTTCTGGGATGTGGATGAAGGTGTGGTCAAACTGGGTGGAAGAAATGTGAAAGACTACAGTTTCGACTCATTAATGAAAAACTTCAGCTTCGTGTTCCAGAGGGTGTACCTTTTCGAAGATACGATCGCCAATAACATTCGTTTCGGTAAACCCGATGCAAGTATGGACGAAGTGATTGCTGCTGCAAAAAAAGCACGCTGCGATGATTTCATAAGAACTCTGCCGGATGGATACGATACCGTGATCGGAGAAGGTGGAGCCAGTCTTTCCGGAGGCGAGAAGCAGCGCATCTCCATTGCAAGAGCGATCTTGAAGGATTCGCCGATCATCATTCTCGATGAAGCAACGGCGAATGTGGATCCGGAAAATGAAGCGGAGCTTACATCGGCCATCGAGGAACTGACAAGGGAAAAGACGATCATCATGATTGCGCACCGCCTTAAGACTGTGCGCCACGCCGATCAGATCTTTGTTATCGATGACGGAAGAATCGCCCAGCATGGCACGCATGAAGAACTGCTCGGCCAGGATGGCATCTATAAGCAGTTTATCCTTGATCGGCAAGAAGCTGCATCCTGGAAAATCGCCGAATAAGGAAAACAGATAAGGAAACACTATACAAGGGAAGGTGAAAAGGAAAAGAGCCTTTCCCGGGTATAGTGCGCGAAAAAACAGAAGAAAGGATATACAAAAATGTTTGTAGAAGTAAAGAATTTAAAGAAAGATTATGGGATTGGTGAGAATGTTGTCCATGTATTGAAGGGCCTGAACTTTCAACTTGAAAAAGGGGAGATCTGCACGGTGCTGGGACCATCCGGTGCAGGTAAGTCGACACTTCTTAATCTGATTGGTGGAATCGATACACTCACATCCGGCGAGATCCGTATCAATGGAAAGAAAATCGAATTGGATGATAAGGACGGCCTTCTGGAGTACCGAAGAGATCATCTGGGCTTTGTATTCCAGTTTTATAACCTGATCCCGGATCTGACTGTCAAAGAAAATATCGAGGTTTGCGCTTTCCTGGGGAAAAAATCTCTGGATATCCAGAAACTTCTGAAAGATCTGGGTTTAAAAGAACATCAGAATAAGTACCCGAGGCAGCTTTCCGGAGGCCAGCAGCAGAGAACATCAATTGGAAGAGCGCTGGTCAAGGCTCCGACGCTGCTTCTCTGCGATGAACCGACCGGTGCCCTGGACTATGATACATCCAAGGAGATCTTAGAGCTCCTTGAGGGCGTCAACCGCGAATATAATACGACGATCCTGATCGTAACACATAACGAAGCGATCAGCCAGATGTCCGACCGGATCATTCACTTAAAAGACGGTCGTATTACGAAAGATGAAGTAAATAATACAAAGATCCGTGCTAAGGATCTGGCCTGGTAATAAGGGGAAGAGGTGTCATTATGAAAAATGTTCTTAAGAAAAGACTTCCCCGGTTCTTAAAAAGAAACATCGGAATATACGGCGGAATCGCACTCTTCATTATACTCGTGATATGCCTTTGTGCTGCCTATGTGGTCGGAAATCAGGGAATCCGGACGGCGTTCCATGATATGGAAGAGAAGAATGGTCTGGAAGACGGTTTCTTCTCAATTGCTGTACCGATGGATAAATCTGAGGTTTCTGATCTGTTAGGGGATACTCTCGAACTCGAATATCAGCCGTATTTTGATCTTCCTTCTGTGGATGAGTCAGATATCCGTGTGTTCCGGATGCGACATTCCATTGATGTTCCGTTCCTGCTGGAAGGAAGCTTCCCGGACAGTGATAAGGAGATCGCACTGGACCGCCTCTATGCAGAAACGCATGATCTGAAACTCGGTGACCATTTTCAGGTCGGAGCGGAGGAAATGGAAGTTTCGGGTATTATCGGACTTCCGGAGTATATTGTCAGTTTCAGGGAACTGGGAGATCTTCTGGCAGATCGTGATGTCTTTGGTGTCTCGATCGTCAGTGACGGTTTTTTCTCCAAACTGGATGAAGAGAACATGATCTACCAGTATGCATATAAGTTCAAAAATGAACTGTCCAGAGAAGAAGTCAACCAGGAGAACCGGGAAATCATCAAAAAACTGGGGGATAAGGGTATTCTGACTGACTTCTGTGCAATCGGAGATAACAACAGAGTGAATAATCTGATCTCCAAATTGGAATTGAATATTAATATGTCGACCTATTTTATGCTCCTTTCAATGGTGATCGTTGCCTTCCTTTTCGCACTTGTATCGGTCCATACATTCGAAGACGAGTGTTCTTTTGTCGGAGTTCTGATTGCCACAGGATATAAGAAGAGATCGATCCTGCGTCATTATCTGACGATTCCGGTTCTGGTTACCCTTATCTCCACCGGTATCGGTCTTCTTCTTGCCTTAGCATTCGTCTATAAGATCCCGCTGGAAAGCGTATATGCCTATTATGTGGTCCCGAAAATGCTCTATACGATCGATCCGGTCAGAATGGCTCTCATGATCGGGTTCCCGATCCTTTCTGTGATCCTTATTAACCTGATCGTTTTCGGAAAAAAACTCAACCTTACTCCGCTTCGCCTGATCCGAAAAGATACGAAAAAAGAGAAGCGGGTGAAGAATGCTCATGAGATGAAAAAACTCGGTTTCCTCAACCGTTTCCGTGTCCGTACAGTCGTAAGAAGCAAAGGACAGTATATTTCCCTGATCATTGGTGTTTTCCTCGCAGGACTCCTTTGCATGTTTGGGTTGGGCATGCGATCTTCTTTCGATAAATACATCGATACCCTTCCAGGTTCCGCAGTGGCGGAGTATCAATATGTTCTGAAATCACCGCTTCCGGATCCGTCTGTCCTTCCTTCCGATGTGGAGAAGGATACGATCAGCACCTATGAGACAGAGTACAATGGCAGAATGCTTCCGGTGAATGTCCTTGGTATCAGCAGTGATTCAAAGTATTTGCAAAGTATAGATGTCGCCTCGCTTTCGAAAGATGAGATCATCATTTCCGATATTATGGCAGCCAAAATCGGTATACATACCGGAGATACCATCGAAATCAGCAACAAACTGACACTTCATACGTGGAATGCCAAAGTTGTGAAAATCGTCGACTTCGAACTGGGAGTATATGTCTTTACTTCTCAGGAGACACTGAATGCGTATCTGGAAAAAACCGAAGGGTATTACAATACTGTTTTTTCTGACAGTGAGATCCAGGGGATCGATGAACGTTTCATCTCAACAGTTGTCACGAAAGAGAAGGTGGCGGACAGCGCGAAACAGATGAAGACGCTTATGGCCTCACTCATCGTGATGTTAACTGCAGTAGGAATCATCTGCTATGTTATCGTTATGTTCATGCTTACCAAAATGGTTATTGAAAAGAATGCACTGAATATTTCGCTTTTGAAAGTTTTTGGGTACCGGAATAAAGAAGTGAATAAGCTTTACCTGTCTCAGACACAATGGATCATTATTCTATCTGTGATCGTGTTCCTGCCTCTTCAGTATTTCCTGATCGGCAAGCTCTGGCCGGGTATGCTTAATTCGATGAGCGGATACTTCTACTTCCGGGTGACACCACTGGTTCTTGCAATCATTGTTGTGCTTGGTACGGCAACCTGTCTGATTACAAATGCGATCCATGTAAAGCATGTCCGTAAGATCGATATGACCGAAGCACTGAAGAATAGAGAATAGCAGGAAAGTCCGATTTCGGACAGAACATACTACCCCATTTCTTGTAAAAGGTCCCTTGAAATCATTTGGTTTCAAGGGACCTGAACTTTTTGCTGAATTCCGTATTGACAACGAGTTAGCATAGGCTTACTATATAACCCGGTTATATAACCAGGTTATATTTGTGCGCAGAGGTTTTATGAGAGATAAAGAAGCAACAAGACAAAGAATTCTCCAAGTGGGAAAGAGGACATTTATCGAGAAGGGATATGAGGATGCGTATCTTCGGGATATAGCCAGAGAGGCAGGCGTGACGACAGGTGCAATCTATGGCCACTATAAAGACAAGGATGCGCTGTTTGTGGACCTGGTAAAACCTGTTCTGGATGGACTTAAGGGCGAACTATCCAAGATCCAGAAGCAGTATCAGGTGATAGATAACGATCTGCTCCGGGAAAACCCGATGAAAATGCTGCCTTCTGATAATGTCGTGGATTATGTTTTTGACCATTTGGATGAGGTTTCTCTGCTATTACAGTCTGCGGATAAGACATCTCTTAGAAACTGGCAGGAGGATCTGTTTCAGGAAGGCGTTTCGGAGGCGGAAGCATACCAGCGTAAATGGAAAGAAGCAGGAATACTAAGTGACGATTTTGATTCCGGCTTTCTATCTATTATCACTGCGTCCTTTTTTAAAAGCATCATCGAAGCAGTATCCAGAGGATATGACAGAGAGAAGACCAAGCAGTTCGTCAATCTTCTTTCGGTCTATCACACCGGCGGCCTTCAGATGCTGGCGGCTGAACAAAAAAAGAAATGAGGAGATATAGATATGCTGATTACGATTTTACTTTCACTTATGATGATGGCAGGGCTTTTTCTGATGCTCTGGAGTGGCGTCGGGTTTATCCAGGACAAGAAATTTTTCTCTTCCGCTCCCAAAGAAGCCATTGAGGTGACACCTGACTATGTCCCGGAACGGTTTAAGGGACAGCACGCTGTGGGCTATGTTATGGCAGCGCTATCGCTGGTTCTAATGGGCGGTGCTGTTATTCTGGGTGCATGGGACGGCATAAAGAATGAATACGGCTTCTGGCAGTTTTTCGTAAGATTTCTGGTCATGCTGCTTCTTCTTAAGGCATTTGATGTGATCTTCTTTGACTGGGTGCTTCTGTGTAATCAGGGGTTCGGATTTTTTACCCATTACTATCCGCAGGTCGGATCTGTCTATAACCGGAGCCTGTTCGGATACAACAAAAAGACACATATTACCCATGTGATCTGCTTTTTCCCTGCTTGTGCGATCCTTGCCTGGATCTGTACATTATTGTGATATCATTTGGGCTATTTTTGTTCGAATGGAGTAAACATCTGCTAACTTATGTGCTACAATGCGATCATAACAACGTAAGGAGCAGAAGATGTTTGAAGATCTGGTCAAAAGAGTTTCCCCGGTTCCTTTGGATGATGTAGTACATTTTGCACGTGCTTCTGAATGGATCACCAAGATGGAATTGAAAGCATCGCCTCGTGATGACAAAGCGGTCGATGCATATGTGGTGATGCCATTCGAAGGTATGGGGATCTTCTACTACACGATCCCGAGAGAACTTGAATTTGGTGCACATATAGATGGCCGGCGTCCAGTTCTTACGGACCGGCTCCGTTTCTTTAAACTGAATTATTGCATGGACGGGCGCGTCGAAGTGTTCATGAGAGGAAAGGGGAAGTATGCCTACCTGGATAAAGGTATGGTCGGCTTCGATGAGAATGATCCTCAAGTTATGCTGACTTTCCGAAAAGAATACTATCGAGGTTTTGGTCTGTATTTTAATTTCGAACTCATGAGTGACAGTGACCGGACCACACTTTCTTACTATGGCATCACAAAAGAAGCCTGTATGCAGCTGATTGAAAGGGATAAAGAGTGCTTCCTGGGAAATGCATCGCAGGAATTCCGCCTGATCGTGGAGGATCTGACGAAGGGAATCGATGACCGGTCCCTGGATCTTCCGCAGGCCAGGATGCAGAGTACGAGACTATTATATCTTCTTCTTCACGAAGATGTCGAGCCGCTTAGAAAAAGTGAATATACCACTTCCGGCCAGAGAAAAATTGCGGAAGATGCGAGAAAAAGGATCCTTCAGGATCCCAGCATCCACCTGACGGCGGAGGAACTGGCAAAAGATCTTCGCTGTACGGCACCGGCGCTGAAGATGTATTTCCGGAAAGTATATGGTGTTCCGATCTATACATTTCTTCAGAATGTACGGCTGCAAAAGGCGGAGGAAGACCTTCGGAAAACGAGAAAGAGTATTGCGGATCTGGCAGAGGAGGCAGGATACAGCAATCCAAGTAAATTCTGCGCTCTGTTTAAGAAGACATATGGTGTGACACCGACCGAATATCGTCGATTACATACATAAGAAATGAATGGACATTCAGTGAAATAGAAGCCCTTGCGGAAGCGAGGGTGAAGTTTCCTGCGGCCAAAAATAGGAAAAAGGAGAAAGAAAATGTTTATTGAAGTGAAAAATGCAGTGAAGCAATATGGCAGCGGGGAGAGCCTGATCCGTGCCATGGACGGTGTGGACTTTACCGCAGAAAAAGGAGAGATCACAGTGATCCTGGGACCTTCCGGGTCCGGTAAATCCACACTTCTGAATATGCTGGGAGGTATCGATTCTCCGGATTCGGGTGTGATCCGCGTCGGAGAGACTGAACTTACCGCGCAGGGGAAAGGCGGGCTGTCCGAGTATCGGAGGAAACATGTGGGATTTGTTTTTCAATCCTATAACCTGATCCCGGATCTGACGGTCCGTGAGAATGTGGAAGTCGTCGCGGATATTTCAAAGGATCCGCTTTCCATCGACGAACTTCTGGAAACACTGAATCTTACCAAGCATAAGCATAAGTTCCCCAGAGAACTGTCAGGAGGACAGCAGCAGCGCTGTGCGATCGCCCGAGCCCTGGTTAAAAATCCGCAGATCCTCCTTTGTGATGAGCTGACGGGTGCACTGGATTCGAAATCCTCCAGGGATGTGCTGACGATGCTTGAGAAGATCAACCGGGAATATAAAACGACGATCGTGATCATTACCCATAACGAAGGTATCTCCGGAATGGCGGACCGGATCATCCGTATCCACGACGGCAAAATCGTCGAAAACAGCATGAATAGCAGGAAACTTCCGGTTTCGGAACTTCAGATCTGAGGTGACGGAGTATGGTACTGAATAAAAGATATATCCGAAATTTCCGCAGTAATCTGTCCTTTTTCTTAAGTATAACGATCCTGACGGCGCTGGTCGTCTGCCTGCATGTGGCCTTTGACTCTTCTTATGGTGTGCAGCAGGAGAGCTTTACGGAGCTCCTGGATGAAGCGCATCTCGAGGATGCGGAGTTCATGACGCTCCGTCCGCTCAACGATGAAAAAGCCTTAGAGGAACAGCATCACGTTACGATCGAAAAGCAGCCTTATATCGATCTTAAGATGCAGGACACAGAGGCGGAGGTCCGTATCTTTGCCCCCTCTTCCGAGATCAATCTGTATCGTGTCCAGGAGGGAAGGGATGTTGAATCGGATACGGATATCCTTCTTTCCGGACTCTTTATGGAGAGGCAGGGACTATCTATCGGTGACAGCATTACTCTCTCCGG
>CADBGD010000054.1 GCA_902794115.1 Oscillospiraceae bacterium | reverse complement strand
AGCCGCCGCCTTGCTGACGCAAGGCAAGGATTTCTAACGCAGTATCACGGCAAAAAGACAAGCAGATATCTTCAAGAGATAGTTGGGACATCAATATAAATTACGCCGCAGCATCCTGCATTTACGGGAATGCTGCGGCGTTTGTTTTTGTGATTACTCTGTACGCAGTGCGATGACCGGATCCTTCTTTGCAGCGGAACGGGACGGGATGATACCGGCGATCAAGGTCAGGAGCACACTGATCAGGATCAGTATGATGGCTGTGATGATCGGAAGTACAGCTGTCAGGTTGTTAAGACCCGTAAGGTCATGAATAATGAGATTGATCGGGATCAGTAAGAGATACGTGATCACAACACCAATTAATCCGGAGGTGAATCCGATAATGACTGTCTCCGCATTAAACATGCTGGATACGTTCTTCTTCGATGCACCAAGAGCACGGAGGATACCGATCTCCTTTGTTCTTTCCTGAACCGAGATCAGGGTGATAACACCGATCATAATCGAAGATACGATCAGGGATACGGCTACGAATGCAATCAGTACGTAGGTGATCGCGTTGATGATCGTGGTTACAGAAGACATCAGGATACCTACATAGTCAGTGTATTTGATCTTCAAAAGTTCATCTACGGTGTTGTTGTATTCATCAATGCTGTCTACGATGATGTCCTTATTCTCGAAGGTGTTGGCATAAAGACGGATCGATGACGGCGAATCCAGATCAAGGCAGCCAAGACGGATCAGGTTGTAGTCATAAGTGAAAGTGGAGAACTCGACAACCGTGTCGTAAAGACCGGCGCACTGAGCCTCGTCAAAAGTCTCTACCGCAGCGGTCAGAGAAGCTGCAAGCTCGGAGTCGCTCTTTGTCTGAAGTTCATTTTCGACCTTCGCGGCATACTCAGCCAGATATTTCTCTCGAAGACTTGATGCGAACATAGCTTTCAGATCTTCGTCACTCATCGAGGCAAAGTATCCCTTAACTGTATCCAGGTCCACATTCATTTCAGAAGGCATGGAAGCGATCATCATGTTCTCGATGTCTTCTCTGGAAAGCTGTCCCATGGTTGAATCAATGTATTCCTGGATCATCGTTTCAGACGGGATGCTCATGACTTTTACATAAACATTTGCTTTGCCCTTTTCGTCCAGACCCTTGATGTATTCTTTGAAATACGCTGCCTTATCTGCTTCTGTCGTGATGGCACCTTCCGGCTTGAACGGTTTTCCGGAGGTGATATCGATTTCCTTGTTTTCCAGCTGGGCCTTGATGGCATCCGAATTCTGGCTCTGGGTGATGATGTATTCAGTCAGCTGATGTGTGTATCCGATGGTGCCGTTGTGGCTTGTGGAAACCGCATCCGGGTTCGGACGGACAATACCTACGACCTTGATCTTCAGCGCATTGTCATAAAGATAGGTTAGACCGCTTTCTGTTTCGCGAAGGTCAGTATAAAGACCGGTTGCGGCATCATAACTCCAGCAGGCAGAAGGCAGGATCGAGCGGAACTCCAGATTGCAGATCTCTTCGTAAGACCATTTTCTCTCCTGGAACTCAATGATCTGACCATTCATGGCCGCTTCCATAGTATCCAGGATCTCTTTTTCCGGCTTTAAGCCCAAAGCATACAGGGTGTAGTCACTTAATTCGTTATTCTCGTCTACGAAGAGTACGATCTCATCGTAGTTTGACGGCCAGCGGCCATAGATCACGTCATACTGGCTCTCGGTTACCGGGTTTGTCGGTTCACCGTTTCTGCCGGGAAGCAGTTCGCTCCAAAGAGTCATGCTGGATGTCATCATCTGCGCGGACTGACTGTTGGAAGCACCGGAAACATCGATATTGAACATGGTTCCGTAGTATTGCTGCATCATGGAAGACAGAAGTTCCTGAGAGTCCGAATGGATGATATCTCCATCTATGTTCTTGGTGTAGATCAGAAGATTCAGATCATATCCGTACTGAACACCGGTCAGTGCATCATGGAGCTTACTGTTTTCATCATGTCTCTGCTCTTCGATATACTTCTTAAAAGCAGACAGGTCATTCTCCTGTACTTCGATAGAGTTAAGAGAGTTCATCATCTCAAACATACGGTTCTTCTGATAGACCGCGTCATTCGGATGCTCATGCTCCTTCTCTTTCTTTCCCATCAAGGTATTCAGAAGAGAGTTCAGATCGACAGTCTGTGCCTGGATCTGAAGCGGATAGGCAGAAATCGTATCTTCCTGGACTTCGTCGATGAAGTTATTGGTACCCTGGGATACGGAGTAGATCAAGGCGATACCGATAATACCGATCGAGCCGGCAAAAGACGTCAGGATCGTTCTTCCCTTCTTTGTAAACAGGTTCTTAAGAGAAAGACCGAATGCGGTAAAGAAAGACATGGAAGGCTTTTTCGTTGCTTTTGCCGCAGCCTTCTGCTCTTTTTTATCCATGTTATAGTTGGCAGCATGCTTATCCTTTAATTCTTTCAGCTCTGCTTCTTCAATCGGATTGTTATCACCGGTGATCTTACCGTCCAGCATCCGGACGATACGGGTGGAATACTGTTCGGCCAGTTCCGGGTTATGGGTAACCATAATGACCAGCTTATCCTTGGAAAGTTCCTTGAGGATCTCCATGACCTGTACAGATGTTTCTGTGTCCAAAGCACCTGTCGGTTCATCGGCAAGGATAATGTCCGGGTTATTTACGATAGCACGGGCGATGGCTACACGCTGCATCTGACCACCGGACATTTCAGACGGCCTTTTCTTCATCTGGTCGCCTAAGCCGACTTTCCGGAGGGCTTCTGCGGCACGCTCTCTTCTCTCCTTTTTGCTGACGCCGGAAAGAGACAGAGCGATCTCTACATTGGCCAGTACATTCTGATGCGGGATCAGGTTGTAGCTTTGGAATACGAATCCGATGGAATGGTTACGGTAACCGTCCCAGTCACGATCCTTATATTCTTTCGTGGATTTGCCGTTGATAATAAGATCACCGGAGGTGTACTGGTCCAATCCTCCGATAATGTTCAGCATGGTGGTCTTACCGCAGCCGGACTGTCCGAGGATGGAAACGAATTCACTATCACGGAAAGCCAGAGAAACGCCTTTGAGCGCTTCGACCGGGTTGCCGCCGGCCGGATAAACCTTGACGATGTCCTTCAGTTCTAACATAGTTGTCCTTTCTCCTTATGTGTTTTATTTGTCACTCGAAATAGAATTTTCTTTTGGATCGCCGGACTTTTGCGAACGTTCCACATCTTCCACGATCGACTTGATTTCCTGGCATGCATGAATAAAATCTTCGATCTTATCTTTACCGAAACGTTCAATGATGGCACCGGCATAAAGAAGGATCTCATCTCGCTTTTCTTTTAAAAGCGTTCTTCCTTCATCTGTAATTGAAACCAGGACACGTCTTGCATCTTTTGGATCAGAATGCTTGACGATCAGCCCCTTGTCAGACATTTTCTTCAGAAGGACCGCGACCCGTGCAGTACTGACTTCCATAAAGTCGCTGATCTCACCTGCGGAGACTTCACGGTTGGCGCAGGAAATAAACCCCAGCACTTTACCGATGCCCATAGAGTTCACATCGATCTGCTGGAGAAATTCAACGGGTTTAATGCTGTTGAACTCGGAAAGTATTCTCCAAACTTCTGCTTCTGAAACCATAAGTACGCTCCATTTATCTAACTGGGTTAGATTATATGTTTATCGACTATATGGTGTCAATGCACAATTACACAGAATTGCGTATAGTTTTCGTGAATTATTTGTTACTTCTCATCAGAGGGGCGGTTCTTAAGATGATCCATCCACTTCTTGACCTGCGCCTCATAGCCCAGAGTTCCGGGCTCGTAGTAGACTGTTCCCACCATTTCATCCGGCAAAAACTGCATGGGGACATAATGTTCCGGAAAATCATGGGCATACTTATATCCGACAGAATATCCCATATCCAGCATGCCCTTGGCCGGTGCATTTCGAAGGTGCATGGGAACTTCTCCGGTGCGTTTATTTGCGACGTCGGAAAGTGCTTTGTCGATGGCGAGATAAGCACTGTTTGATTTGGGGCTTGTGGCAACTGTGACCACAGCTTCGGCAAGAAGGATCCGTGCTTCCGGCATACCTACCGCCATGATCCCCTGATACGCGGCATTGGCCACTAACAGTGCATTTGGATTGGCCATACCTACATCTTCGGAAGAACAGATCAGGATACGGCGGGCTAAAAACTCGATATCTTCACCGGAATGCAGTGCTCTGGCCAGATAAAAAAGTGCCGCATCCGGGTCACTGCCGCGCATGGACTTGATCATGGCGGAGATATTGTCATAGTGGCTCTCCCCGTCTGTGTCAAAGGCAAGGGAACGCTTCTGCATGCAGTCCTGCATGATATCTTCATCAATGGTGATGGTCCCCTTCTCATCCGGCGGTGTGGTGATATAAGCCAGCTCCAAAGAACGAAGTGCGATACGGGCATCTCCGTTACAGAGATCCGCGATATAGGCCAATGTACGGTCGGAGATATCTATGGACTCGTTTCCCAGACCTCTCTCTTTATCGTTCAGCGCCTGCTTTAAGATCGCGATAATATTCTCATCTGTTAGTGGCTTAAGGGATAAAACCGTGGAACGGGAAATCAGAGCTTTATTGACTTCAAAGAACGGGTTTTCCGTTGTAGCGCCAATAAGGATGACAGTACCATCTTCCACATGCGGCAAAAGCGCATCCTGCTGCAGTTTATTGAAGCGATGGATCTCGTCAACAAAGAGCACCACACGTCCATTAGGCGTCATGATCGGATTCTTGGCATCTTCCACGATACGTTTGATATCGCTGACACCGGCAGTTACGGCATTGATCCGCTCAAATTTTGCAGATGTGGTGTGGGCGATCAGACGGGCCAAAGCCGTCTTTCCTGTCCCCGGAGGACCAAAAAGGATGATAGAGGACAGACGGTCTGCCTCTATCATCCTTCTTAACATCTTTCCTTTTCCCAGGATGTGCTCCTGGCCGATATACTCAGAGAGCGAACGCGGCGCCATGCGAAACGCTAAAGGTTCTCTTGCTGACTGCTGTGCATTCGCGCTCATGATGTATTCCGATATTAGTACTTCATATCCGGATACTGCGGATACTTGGAGGTCAGGCCGGCAACAGCCGCCTTGATCTCTTCTTTGCTCTCATCGAAGGAGAAGATCGCCTTGGCAATGCAGTCAGCGATCACATCCATATCGGCTTCCTTCATACCACGAGCGGAAGCAGCGGCTGTACCAACACGTACACCGGAAGTAACAAACGGCTTCTCCGGATCGAACGGGATGGTGTTCTTATTTGCGGTGATGTTTACATCATCCAGGCGGAGCTGCAGTTCCTTACCTGTAACGCCGGTGCCACGAAGGTCGATCAGCATCAGGTGATTCTCTGTACCACCGGATACGAGGTTTACGCCTCTCTTCATCAGGCCGTCAGCCAGAGCAGCGGCATTCTTTACGATCTGACCCTGATAAGCACGGAACTCATCAGAAAGAGCTTCCTTAAATGCAACTGCCTTTGCAGCGATGATGTGCATCAGCGGTCCGCCCTGCTGGCCCGGGAATACGGCAGAATCGATCTTCTTAGCGTATTCTTCCTTGCACATGATGATACCGCCACGAGGACCTCTGAGAGTCTTGTGAGTGGTGGTGGTTACGAAATCGGCATACGGTACCGGGTTCGGGTGAAGTCCGGCAGCTACCAGACCTGCGATATGAGCCATATCTACGAAGAGATAAGCGCCGACAGCATCAGCGATCTCACGGAACTTCTTAAAGTCGATGATTCTCGGATATGCGGAAGCACCGGCAACGATTACCTTCGGCTTCACTTCCTTTGCCTGCTCCATGATCTTGTCATAGTTCAGTGTCTGGGTCTCCGGATCTACCTGATAGAACTCGGAGTGATAGGTGCGGCCGGAAACATTCAGCTTCATACCGTGTGTCAGGTGACCACCGTGAGACAGATCCATACCAAGGATCGTATCGCCCGGCTCGAGGATAGCAAAATAAACAGCTGTGTTAGCCTGAGCACCGGAATGGGGCTGTACGTTAACATGCTCGGCACCGAAGAGCTTCTTGGCACGCTCGATAGCCAGAGACTCAACGATATCTACATACTCGCATCCGCCGTAATATCTCTTTCCCGGGTATCCCTCTGCATACTTGTTTGTCAGCGGAGAACCAGCAGCTTCCAGCACAGCCTCAGTAACAAAGTTCTCGGAAGCGATCAATTCGATCTTGTTGCGCTGACGCTCCACTTCCTGCGTAATCGCCTGAAATACCTCAGGATCTTCTGCTTTAATATGTTCAAACATGGGATACCTCCAATAATGTATAGCATTTAACTATACTATGATAATCAAAATCCCTCGTTCCGTAAAGACTTTCTCATCTACAAAACACACTAAATTATGATAAAATAAACGTAACATTTCATGGAGGTGATTCAATATGGATATCAAAGCAAAAATCGATGAAGTCGTAAAGAAAGTTCAGGGCGATCCGGCTATTGCGAAGAATTTCGAAAAGGAACCGGTCAAGACTGTTGAAGGTATCATCGGTGTGGATCTTCCGGATGACGTAGTCAATAATGTTGTTGATGGAGTTAAGGCAAAGATTTCTGCTGATAAGGCCGGTGGAATCATTGATAAGGTCAAAGGCCTGTTCTGATTTATTCACTTCTATTGCTTGGTGAAGTCCCGGAAAAGACGGAGAAAACTGATTCTTTCCCGTATTTTTCGGGACTTTCCATCTTTTTGAAAAAAATCAAAATCGGCTCTTGCATTTTCCGAAATCGTTTAGTATTATAGTAAAGCACTTGCGGATATGGCGGAATTGGCAGACGCGCTAGCTTCAGGTGCTAGTGATCGCAAGGTCATACAGGTTCAAGTCCTGCTATCCGCACCAGACCGGGAGTTTAACGACTCCCGGTCTTTTCTTTTGGCCTTGAATTCTTAGTGAAAAAAGAGGTGCCTCCATAAGGAAACACCTCTTCTTCCGCAACAAAATATCGTTGGATTAATTCTTATACCAGAGTCTTTCTCAGTTCTTCATCAGAAAGCGGGCTTAAGTAAGACGGAGCAATATCCAGAACGGTCTTGCAGCCGGTTACGCCTTCCTTGGAAAGACGGGCAATAGCACGAGCATAAGCAACCAGAACACCCGCGGTGAATTCCGGATTGGAATCCAGCTTCAGACTGTACTCGATGACGTGCTTATTCTCTTTATTCAGACCGCTGACACCGGAACGGATGCAGAAACCGCCGTGCGGAATGCCACTGTGGTTCTTCTTCAGTTCTTCTTCGGAAATGAAATGTACGGTCGTATCATAGTCGGAGAAATAGTTCGGCATGGTCTTGATGTCGTTCTCGATCTTCTTCAGATCAGCGCCCTCTTCTGCCACTACAAAGCACTCACGGGTGTGCTTTTCACGAGTGGTCAGCTGCGGCTGGGAACCGGAACGTACAGCTTCCAAAGCGGCCGGAACCGGAATGGTGTACTGCTTGCCGTCCTTGACGCCCTCTACGCGACGGATCGCATCTGAATGACCCTGGCTGACGCCCTTGCCCCAGAATGTGTAGCTTTCGCCTTCCGGAAGGATGGACTGGGAATAAATACGGGCCAGAGAGAACATACCCGGATCCCAGCCGACAGAGATAGCGCCGACTGTGCCGGCCTTCTTTGCGGCAGCATCTACATCAGCAAAGTGCTGCGGGATGTTCGCATGAGTATCAAAACTGTCTACGATATTAAAAAGAGCGGCCATCTGCGGTCCCTGTACCGGAAGATCCGTCGCCGAACCGCCACAGAGGATCATGACATCGATCTTGTCTTTCAAAGACTCTACATCATTAATCGAAACTACCTTTGCAGTCTCTGTCTGGATCTTTACCTGGGAAGGATCACGACGTGTAACAACCGCGACCAGTTCCATATCCGGATTCTGACGAATGCTGGCTTCTACTCCTCGACCGAGATTGCCATAACCATAAATACCAATTCGAATTGCCATTTGTCATTTCTCCTTTGAAATTCAATAGTCTTTTACAGTCGAAGTATAGCACTCTCTTTTTTGAGTGACAACCTCTTTTGCAACTTTCTTTTAAAGAAATTGCACATTTTGGTCTGTAAGTTCGAAATAAATCTGTTTTAACGTTTATTTTTGCATAAATGATTTATTTTCCATTCAAATTCGTCTGGCCTATAAAATATACTATAATGAATCTATGGAAAAAGCACTGCACAAGATCTCAGTCCGCGCCTTAAGCGAGCGCATCTACCGGTCCGGTTCCCTTCTCGGAGCCGGATATGGCGGCGTGTCCGGACAGGAAGGGACCCGCGTGCATCAGCGTGTTTTCAAGGACTTGAAAACCCAGTACGAAGCGGATGAGATCACTACCGAGTATCCTCTTTCACTGACAATGGAGTATGAACTCTTTGATGTGCAGATCGGCGGACGTGCCGACTGCATCATCGAACAAGATCAGGTTACCATCTTTGAGATCAAGACCCATAACCGGGTTGCAGAAAAAGTGGATTCTCTGGTTCTTCCCACCCATGAAGCCCAGGTGAAGATCTATGCCCACCTTTATTATCTGAGCCATCCGGATGTGGAGGATCTGACGATCACTCTTCGGTATGTCTCTGCTATCACCTACCAGTTCCTGGAAAAAAGCAGAGTGTTTTCCAGGCAGGAAGCAGCGGATTTCTTTTCCGACACCATGGCTTTATATGTCACCGAAGCAAAACGGATCTGTGATTATGAGCGGGCGAGAAATACATCTATTTCTGATATGCCTTTCCCCTATTCCATGATGCGAAGCGGCCAGAAGGATTTCATGAAGGCTGTCCTTTCTGTATTAAAGCATAAGGAAACACTGATCGCGGAAGCCCCTACCGGAATCGGAAAGACCATAAGTACTCTTTATCCGGCAGTCAAATGGCTTCCGAGAGCGGAAGGCGGGAAGATCTTCTATGCCACGGCCAAGCTGGCAACGAGAGAGGTGGCCGATAAAGCGCTTTCAGACATGCGCCAGTGCGGACTGGTTCTTAAGTCCATCCTACTGTTTCCGAAAGAAGGCATGTGTACCGCGGGCGAAGATTTCTGCGACAGCCGTTTCTGCCCGTATGCCGACGGGTACTACAGCCGTCTGAATGCGGCTTTGGAGGAACTGCACGGACTGGATACCATCTATCCGGAAGATATAAGGCGGACCGCGCAGAAACACCGGATCTGCGCCCATGAGCTTCAGCTGGATGCCTCGAATATGTGTGATGTCATCATCTGCGACTATAACCATGTGTTCCATCCAAGGATCCATCTGCAGCGGTATTTCGTGGCAAGTGAATTCTGCCACACGATCCTGATCGATGAGGCCCATAACATGATCTCCCGTTCCAGGGATATGTTCAGTGCGCCTTTTTCCCGAAATACACTTCTGACCGCGCTCCCTCTTCTTTCCACCATTTCCCAGAAGACGGAGAAATACAGTCATCAGCTGGTGGATTACTTTACCCTTCTGGACTGTGCATTTGAAAAAGATTCGCCGGGAATTAATATGGTCGAGTCCTCGGTCGCAGAAAAAGACATTGTTATGGGCGAAGATTTCCGTGCGGTAAAAGCCGCGCCGCAGAATCTTTACCGGCTTTTATGGGCTCTGTGCTTTCATATCGCCAATATTCTTGTGGATCTTCAGGACCGCTTCCAGCGGCGTATGTTGTCGGAGTTCTACTTCGAAGCCAGGTTTTTCCTGACGATCCTGGAAATGTATTTCGACTCGACCTATATCGTGGAAGTCACAAGAAGCGGTACCTGCATCAATAACCAGTACGACATAACTATTATGCTGGACTGTCTGGACGCTTCGGATAAGCTGGCTTCTGTTCTTCGGGATAACCACAGCGCGGTATTCTTTTCAGCTACCATGTCTCCTTCCCAGTATTACCGGAGCATGATCATCGGAAAAGACACCAGTTTTTCTACACAGCTGACTCTTCCCAGTCCTTTTCCGCCGGAAAACCTTCAGGTCATCGTGATCAAAGATATTAAGACCACTTACGAGGAAAGAAATTTCACCAGCAGCAAAGTGGCAGAGACCATCGTGCGAATGATCTCCGGTCACAAGGAGAACTTCATGGTCTTCTTCCCCTCCTTTGCGTATATGGAAATGGTCTACCAGAAGATCCGGAAACTTACGGAAAAAGATCCGGATTTCGAGCTGATGCTCCAGACTTCCGGCATGAATGCGGAGGATAAAAAGCATTATCTGGACCGTTTTAACCGGCACGGGGACAAGACGCTTCTTGGCTTTGCCGTTTTAGGCGGGCATTTCGGCGAAGGCATCGACCTTGTCGGCGACCGTCTCAAAGGCGCCTTTATCGTGGGTGTCGGCCTTCCCCAGATCAGTAAGGAACGAGAGATACTCTGCCAGTATTTCCAGAATAAGTTCGGAGATGGCTTCTCTTACGCCTATAAGTATCCGGGCTGGGAGAAAGTCCTTCAGGCGGCCGGCCGCGTGATCCGTGACGAAAATGACCGCGGCTTTATCGTGCTTATGGATGAAAGGTATATAAGAGACGATTACCGTGCCCTTTGGCCGGAGCATTGGCGCGCAGCGGAATATTGTGCGGACGAGGCCGAGATATTCTGGGATTAAACCGGAGGAAGCGTATCCAGGATCAGCATTTTATCGTAGCTTTTTTCCAGTCTTTCGCATAAATACCGATGGGTCACGGCACATAGATCATCCAGTACATATTTTTCGGCGTGAAATGCACTGAGACGCTCAAGCGGTGCGCTTCGGATATACTTCAGTGCTTCTACGCAGCCAAGTGAAATATACCGGTAGTCTTTGGCCTTGGCCACACAGCCGGGTTTGGAACAATAAAGCCGGCACATGGTGTAGGAAAAAGCACGGGTGGGCATACTGTCCGGATTTTCGCAATCGCATTCACTTAGATCGAAAGCAAAACCCAGTGCATCCATGACCCGCCATTCAAAAGCCGCCACGATCTGGCGGTATTTTTCCGGATGGCTGGAAAGATCGTAAAGCACATAAAGGATCAAGGGATACAGGGCGGCTCCGGATTCCGGATCGATGGCGGTATCCCGCACCACTTCCAGAATATGGGACGCACATGTCAGGGCTTCAAAGGATGAATATAATCCGCGGAAACTTTCTACGGCTTCCCCTTCTTTTAAATAGTAGAAACCTTTGCTGTCCGTTAATACCAGATCGGCAAGGATCGGAGGGGTGGCCATAGAGGCAAGCCGCGAGGAATGTTTCTTTGCCCCCGGCACCATGGCGGAGACCACACCTTGATTGGGGGTCAAAATGGAAATGATCGCATCCTGATCCCGGTGATTCTTTGCCCCAATTACGACGCCACGAAGCGTAAATGCGGCACCCATAAGGTCAGTCTTCTTTCTGCTTATAGCCGAATTCGTCCAGGAACACCTGACGGTTCTTCCAGTCTTTTCTGACTTTGACGTGCAGATCCAGGAAGACTTTGCAGTCCGTCATCTCTTCAATATTCTCTCTGGCTGCAGTACCGATCCGCTTGATCATCTGACCGTTCTTTCCAAGAAGAATGCTCTTGTGGGAGTCCCTTTCGCAGACGATGGAAGCATGGATCTTAATGAGGCTTCTGTCATAACTGTCGATGGCATCCTCTTTCAATTCTTCTTCAAAAGAATCGATCTCGACTGCCGTGCCGTGAGGGATCTCCTCATTGGTATAGTGCAGGATCTGCTCACGGATCAGTTCGGCGGCAATTTCCCGCTCAGACTGGTCTGTGACTTCTTCCATAGGGAAATAGCGGGGCGCCGAAGGAAGCATGCCGATGATCACATTCATCAGTTCTTCCACACCGTCATCTTTTAAAGCAGATACCGGAACGATTGCGGCAAAATCAGCCAAAGAC
Source organism: Oscillospiraceae bacterium (assembly GCA_902794115.1). Classification (GTDB taxonomy): domain Bacteria; phylum Bacillota; class Clostridia; order Saccharofermentanales; family Saccharofermentanaceae; genus Scatonaster. The sequence goes on along the minus strand of CADBGD010000054.1, from coordinate 3,327 downwards.
GAATAATTGGCGATCAGCGGAAGCAAAGATTCTTTGGAAACCGCATCGGCTTTATTTACGATCAGGATCAAAGGTTTTTTCAGTTTGCGGGCTGTTTCCACCGCCTGCTTTTCCACGTTCGCCGGTTTTCCGAAACGGCCATCCACCATCAGGGCAACCACATCGGCGCCTTTGGCGGCACGGAAAGAGGAATCCACCATGAATTCGGAAAGCTTCGACTTCGGACGATGGATACCCGGTGTATCCACAAAGATAACCTGCGCATCTTCACGGTTATAGATGGCGCGGATATTATTTCTGGTGGTCTGCGGCTTATGGGAAACGATCGCCAGTTTCATTCCGGAAATGCAATTCAGAAGAGTGGATTTCCCGACGTTCGGACGGCCGATCAAGGCACAGTATCCACAGTGAGGCAGCATCTCGCCCACAGGATGAAGATCGTTGGCAGAAAGCTCCGGTTGCACCTCTTCAGTACGTACTTCTGAAGACACACCTGTTCTTGGAAGACCAATGGCGACCATGACCTGTTCCTGCTTACTGAACATAGACTCTTCTTCTTTTTTATTCATGTGATCGAAGCCGAAAAGGTGCAGGAAAGAGTGGGTCGCAAGGAAAACCATTTCCCGCTCGATGGAATGACCGTATTCCTCCGCCTGCTTCTTCGCTCTTTCCGGACAGATCACCACATCGCCGATGGAAAGATGCTTCTTCCCTTCTTCGTCAAAAGAAAAATCATACGGCATCAGGTCAGAATCTAACGTTCCTTCTTTCATATCCAGAGCCGGAAAAGAAAGCACATCCGTTACTTTATCGATATTCCGGAACTCAGAATTGAGCTTACGGATGGCGGTTTCGCCCACAAGACGGATATCCGCATCGATCTCAAAATCCGGGCTCTTCAGGCGCGCGTCCAAAAAGGAAGATCCCAGGATCTCGGAAAGTGATTTTTCCACATACTCTTGAAATGTTTTCTCCTGCTCTTTTTGAAAAGAACGGGTCTGGTTATTAATTGAAATACTCATTCCGGATACTTCACCCTTTCATGGAAGAAACCGGCATAGACCTGAATAAAGGCGCCGATGATCGCTTCCAGATCCGAGAAAGACAGACCGGAATTGACCAGCTGATCCTCCTCGATTTTCGACTTAATTATGCTGCGGAATAATGTTTCCGCTTCCTCAACGTCATGTACACCGCGGGAACGGACTGCCGCTTCACAGGAGTCCGCAATCATGATGATGGCAGATTCTCTAGTGGAAGGCACCGTGCCCTTATAACTGAAATTCTCCTTCGGCGGAGCGGGCTCGCCCTTTTCCTCCGCTTCCTTTTTCGCCTTCATATAGAAGTAACCGGGACAGGTGGTACCGTGATGCTCCAGAATGATGTTCTGGATCGGTACCGGAAGTCTGTACTTCTTGGCAAGCTTCAATCCGTCGGAAGGATGGGCGGTAATGATCGCAATGCTTTCCTCAATCGACAGCTGGTCATGCGGATTGACACCGTTTGCCTGGTTCTCGGTAAAGTATTCCGGACGCTCCAGTTTACCGATATCGTGGTAATACGAACCGACCTTGGTAAGAAGTGCATTGGCACCGATGGCTTCTGCCGCGGAATCGGCAAGGTTGGCCACCATCATACTGTGCTGGGAGGTGCCGGGCGCTTCCAGGAAAAGCCGTTTCTGCAGAGGATGGCTCTGCTGCGCCAGGTCCAGAAGACGCATCGGAGATGCGGAGTTGGAGATCAGTTCAAAGATCGGCTGGGAACCGATAGCGGCAACAACGGAGCATCCTGTTCCGATCACGGACCAGAGAGCCGAATTGAAGGTATCGGTGGTGGAAGCCTGGGTTACCAGGTTATAACCGAAGGAGGCAACCAGAGAGGATACACAGGATAAGATGATCAGGATCGCGGCGTTGTACTTATGGTTCTTCTGCCCGGCAATGACGGAGCAGACAAAGATGCTGATGACGGAAACGAAAACCAGTTCGGTATTAAATCCGCTCATCGGAAGCACGACCAGAAGTGACAGACAGCTTAAGGTAATACCGCCCTGCATGCCGAGGTAGGTGGCAAAGATAACGGCCGGATACATGATCGTGGAAAACAGTGGCGAGATCGAAGTCAGATACCGGCTGGAAACAAGCGGTACGACAAAGGCGATCATCAAGGCCAGGAAAGTCTTCGAATCATTATCGAAAGCACGGTCATACTTCGACAGGTAAAATGCGCCTGCGAAGAAAATAATGGAGATATATACGATGATACCGATCAGGAGACGGAAATCAAAATCCGAACTCGGCAAAAGATCCAGATCCTTCAACTGGCTGTATACATGCGGGGTGATTGTTTCACCTACGCTGACGATACGGGCGCCCTTCTGGATCATGACCGGATCGTTCATGGCATTGTTATAGGCAGCATTTCTGGCCATTTCCGTTGCATTTGCATCATAAACGGCATTTGGCTTGATAAGCTGGCGCAAAAGCGTGTTCAGAAGCTGTGAGGTCGGAAGGTATCCTTCACTGCCATGCGTCTTCGACTCCTGGATCACAGAAGTATAATCGTTGATCTCCAGAACGAGAGACTGGGCATCCAGTGCATTCATAACGATCATCTGCGTGATATTGTTCGCTTCGGTCTGCACATAGCTGTAATCCACAAAGGAAATATTCGCCAGCGTATAGGCGGTCTCCTGGGAAAGCTCGATTCCATAGGATTCCTTTACTGCCGAGCTGGACAAATGGGGCCCTCCGGATCAGATCTTGAAGGAGACCGGCGACCTTGCCAAGGAAACTGCCGACCTTAAAGAATTTATAAACGACCGCAGAGCATATATCAATGCTCACCTTTCTGAGCTTACAAAAGCCCTTACCAGAGTTACCTTCGTGGCAGACGGAAAGACGGTCTATGTGGGCGAGACTATGATAGGCCTGCCGCTGCCATACTACCCGGAGGCACCCAAAAAGGAAGGATATTTCTTCCTGGGCTGGAAGGACGAAAAGGGCGAATTCCATGACCCGAGCTATGATTTCGAGGACCACACCACCCTCACTGCCTATTACATTCCCGATGAGGAGGTCATAAGAGCTAAAGGGCTCTATTTCCAGACCTATGACATCTGGCTCCAGCTGGGAGTTAAGGATTACAGTCTGAGATATGCTGTCGTCCCCTACGACACACAGGACACAGCCATCAGCTGGAGCGTCGCAGAGACTGATCTGGCAGAGGTGGACGAAAGAGGCTTTGTAAAAATCAAGACCGATAAGGAGAATATCATAACCGTTACCGGTGAGCTTTCAAACGGTGTTAAAAACACCTACCGCCTGC
>CADBGD010000053.1 GCA_902794115.1 Oscillospiraceae bacterium | reverse complement strand
TGGAAAGAACGGTCATACTTTTCTGCCTTATGAAACCTGGAAAAAAGAGGCGGCACAGATCCTCCGGGACGCTTGGAACCAGTGTGATTTTTCCACGCCCTGCTATTTCTGTGCCTTCTATAAAAAGCCGGAGTGCCAGACATACCGTGAAGGTGTCCTGAACGGATTTGTCCGGGCTTTTCTGGAAGAGAAGATCGCCGAAAAAAGAATCGCTTTATGCTACTATGACCGGGCCAAATCGAAATTGCATTTCTTTAAGACACTGAAGCGCGCCGGCGAATCAAAAGAAGAAGTCTGGATCGCCGACTATGATGCGATCTGTGCGGAAGCTTCCATTGCCCATCAGATCGAAGACCGTGTCCGGACAAGAGAGATCTCCGAAGACCGCCTTGCGCAGGTCCTGAAATGGTCCCAGATCGGAGAAAAGTTTAAGATCTCCGATGAACAGCAGGAAGTGGTCCGGAAAGTCCTAAGTCAGAATATGGTTGTGGTAGACGGCGGTCCGGGTACCGGGAAAACCACTATTCTGCGGATCATTTACCAATACTACTTCGATGCATTTCCGGATGAAGTATTCTGCTGTGCGCCGACCGGCAAAGCAGCTAAGCGTCTTTCAGAAGCCACGCATTCCTCCGCATGCACCATTCACCGGCTCCTCGGTGCCGCTTTTGATGAAGAGGTGGAGGAGACATTTTTCTTCTATACCGAAAAGAACCACCATCCCGGAAAAGTTTTTCTGGTGGACGAGGCCAGCATGGTGGATGCCATGATCTTTGACGCCTTTCTGTCTTCCATCGATACGGATGCGGTGGTGATACTTGTAGGCGATTCCCATCAGCTGCCGTCTGTGGGCGCGGGCCGCGTCTTAGCAGATCTGATCGGTTCCAGTACCGTTCCGGTCTGTACACTTGTGGAGAATTTCCGTCAGCTTCATGACAGCCTGATTGTCCAGAACGCCTCGAATATCCTTCACGGACGGGAGATGCTTTTTCCGGATGAAAAGGCGGACTGCCATCTGATCCCCAGTAGCGCAAAAGACATGCTTTCGAAAGTGGAGGAGTGGGTCCGAAAAGAAAACCCGGATCTTCATGTGGAAGAATGGAAAGAGACGGCGATCCTCTGCCCCAAAAGAAACGGCTCTATAAGTACAAATGCCATCAATGAGAGATTACAGAAGATGCATGCGGAAAAACGAGGCGTGATCCTTTATTCCATCGAGGTGGGAGAAGGAAAAAAGCGGCTCTTTGCCAAAGAAGACCGGGTGATCCAGATCAAGAATAACTATAAGCTTTTGTGCCGGGAAAGTGACGGAACGGAAGGTTCCGGAGTATGGAACGGCGACATCGGGTATGTGGACAGACTGGCGCCGTCTTCGCAGTTCCCGGCCGATGTGATCTTCGACGATGCAAGACGGGCGACCTATACGGCGGGAAATCTTCAGGAACTGGAACTTGCTTATGCGCTGACGGTGCATAAAGCCCAGGGAGGAGAGTGGAAGAAAGTCCTTCTGGTGCTTCCTCCGGAATTCGGTCCGATCTTTAACCGGAACCTTCTTTATACCGCTGTGACCCGTGCCAAAGAGGAACTGTGGATCATCGGGGACGAAAAGACGATCTCAAGAATGATCCGAAGCCAGTATTCCGAAACGAGAAGGACGGCTTTAAAGATCTTCCTCGACACAAAGAAAAACCAGGCAAAAGAGAAGGAGTCATAAGATCCGGCTCCTTTTCTGGAAAGGAGCAGATATGCGGCTTTTAGAGATTTCCTCTATCGATATTCACACCATACTTGATCAGGTGACGGATTACCTGTTTCCTCAGGTCTGCATGATCTGCGGCCGGGTGCTTTCGGAAAGAAATGCCAGTCCCTATCTCATAAAACGGCAGCTCTGCGTAAGGTGTCTTTCGGCATTTCCGGTAAGACTTCAAAGTGAAAGATGGTTTCCTTGCCTTTCTGACCCGTATGAGACTGATCCGATCCCGGACTTTTCCGTGTGGGCGCTGTTTCATTATGAAATGCCGGTCACCGGGCTTCTTAAAAGATTGAAGTTCCGATCGGCTTCTTTTTGCGGGAATCTTCTCGGCGACCTGATCGGAAGAGAGTTTCCGAAAGATCAGGACACGGCCTTTACTTGCGTGATCCCGATCCCGCTTTCTGAAAAAAGGCTTGCGGAAAGGGGATTTAACCAGTCGGCGCTCTTAGGAGAAGGCCTGTCGGGGGCGCTTTCCGTCCCGCTACTGGAAGACGTGCTGGTCAGAAACCGGCACACCAACCGGCAAAGCCGCTTTCACGACCCCCTTCAGCGGGAAGAAAATGTTTCAGGTGCATTTTCCGTGGCTGAATCTTGGGATATCAGCGGGTGGAATGTCCTTCTGGTGGACGATATCCTGACTTCCGGGGCGACCCTTCACGAGGCAGCGCGGGTCCTTTATTCCGCCGGGGCGAATCTGGTGGTGGGGGCAGTGGCGGCCACGCATCGGGAAAATCAATGAATTTAACACTGTTACGTCGCGGAATTGTTACATTTCGGCAATGTGTTTTTCTTCCATTTTAGTAAATATACTGTTATAATAAAGACAACCTAAAGCTGATGCTCATATTTTTGAACCTTCATGACATAATCGGGAATCCGCAGTCGGAGCAGAGACGATCAAGCCTTACCGCTTCTTTAGGGAAGCGCTCCCGAGAGGAAGATCTTAGACTGCCGCAGGATACCCACCTGGCGATCGCTAGGTGTCAAAAGTGGGCGCGGGTTTAGGCTTTTATTATTGCCGAAACAGGATTGGACATGGGGCTTTGGAAAGACGCAAAACAGATTGCCAAGCGCGACCCTGCAGCGCGGGGCGTGGTTTCGGTTATCCTTCTTTACCCCGGTTTTCATGCTCTGATATTTCACCGCGTAAGTCATTTTTTTTATAAGATCCACTTGTACGGACTGGCCAGATGGAATTCCCAGTTCGGAAGAACGTGTACCGGCATTGAGATCCATCCGGGGGCAAAGATCGGCCACGGATTGTTCATCGACCACGGTATGGGGATCGTCGTCGGTGAGACTGCGGAGATCGGTGACAACTGTACGATTTACCATGGCGTGACGCTCGGTGGTACCGGCCATGGTAAAGGAAAGCGTCATCCTACACTGGGAAACGATGTCCTGATCGGAGCCGGCGCGAAGATCCTGGGACCGGTGAATGTGGGCGATAATGCCAGAATCGGCGCCAATGCCGTGGTCCTTCACGATGTACCGGCCGGAGCGACAGTGGTCGGTGTTCCCGGAAAAGTTGTCCGTATGCAGGGTCAGCCCATTAATCATGCGGACGAACTGGATCATCCGACTGTGGAAGATCCGCTTGAATCAGAGATCCGTCGTCTTGCCCGCCATGTGGAAAAGCTGGAAGAAGCCATTAAGCACCAGCATCCGGAAATGGAACTTCCGGAAAAGGCGGAAGACGTGTTGATAGAGGGAGAAGAAAATGAAAATCTTTAATACCATGACAAGAATGAAGGAAGAGTTCGTGCCGATGGAAGAGGGCAAAGTGAAGATGTATGCCTGCGGCCCGACTGTCTATAACTACTTCCATCTGGGAAATGCACGTCCCTTCGTGACATTTGATACACTGCGCCGTTATCTGGAGTACAGAGGATACGACGTGACTTTTTGCCAGAACTTTACCGACATCGACGATAAGATGATCAACAAGGCAAATGAAGAAGGCACCACGGTCAAAGCCATTGCGGACCGCTACATTGCCGAATACTATAAGGATGCCGATGCTTTAGGGATCCTGCGTCCGACTTACCAGCCGAAGGCCACCGAGACCATGGACGAGATCATTTCTTTGATCTCCGATCTCATGGAGAAGGGCTATGCCTATGTTATCGAGGGCGACGGCGTGTACTACGATGTGCCGAAATTCAAGGAGTACGGCAAGCTTTCCCACTATAACCTGGAAGACCTTCAGGCCGGCGGCGGAGAGCGCGGTGCTTCCTACGAAGGAAAGAAGAATCCGGCGGATTTTGCACTTTGGAAGTTTAAGAAGGAAGGCGAACCTTCCTGGGATTCTCCCTGGGGAGAAGGCCGTCCGGGCTGGCATATCGAGTGCTCGGCCATGAACAGAAAGTACCTGGGTAAGACTATCGATATCCACGGCGGCGGACAGGATCTGATCTTTCCACACCATGAAAATGAGATCGCCCAGAGTGAAGCGGCCAACGGCTGCACTTTTGCCCGTTACTGGATGCATAACGCATTCGTAAATGTGGATAACGAGAAGATGAGTAAATCTCTCGGAAATTTCTTCACCGTACGTGACATCGTGGAGAAGTTCCCCTATGAAGTCATCCGTTTCTTCATTCTGTCCGGCCACTACAGAATGCCCATCAACTTCAGTGACGAGCTTCTGAAGTCTGCGCAGAACGGCCTGGAGAGAATCATGACGGCAGTCGAGTCTTCGGACTTCATATTAAGTAATGAGTCCGGCCTTGCTCCGACTGATGCCGCGGTAAAAGAACTTTCGGATGCCACTTCTGAAGCAAAGGCTTCCTTCATCGCCAACATGGACGATGATATGAATACGGCAGATGCGATCACATCGGTGTATACACTGGTCCGTGTGCTGAATACCCACCTGACGGCCAAGGATGTTTCCGCAAAGGAGATCAAAGAGGCGGCAGACATGATCTGCGAGCTGATGAATGTTCTTGGCCTCGATGTACGTGCGTTCCTGAAAAAGGACAGCGGCATTCCATCTGAAGTCATGGATCTGGTGAACCAGCGTGTGGAAGCAAAGAAGAATAAGGATTTTGCCAAGGCGGATGCGCTCCGCGATCAGGTAGCCGCATTGGGCTATCAGATTAAGGATACGCCGCAAGGCCCGCAGGTGACGAAGAAATGATGATACCGATCCCGCCGGAGGATATCCGTGAGGTACCGACTTCGGTACTGGCTTATGTCGGCGATGCCGTATATGAACTGTATGTGCGTATGCATATCGTTTCCCGTATCGGCGGACAGTCCGGTGTCCTGCACCGGAAAGCCGTGCGTTACGTCAGTGCTCCTGCGCAGGCGCACGCGATCCGGACGCTCCATGATTCGCTTCCGGAGGAGGAGCAGGCGGTGTTCCGCAGAGGCAAGAACGGACACCAGGGAAGTATGGCGAAAAATGCCAGCCCGGCAGACTATAAATATGCCACCGGACTGGAGACGCTGATCGGGTATTTGTACCTGAGCGGAAAAGAAGAACGGCTTGATGAATTGCTCAACCAGATCATCCGGATCTGTGAAGAGACAGAATAAAGGAGAAGCGAGATGGAACCGAGAAGACCGGGACCGAGAGGTCCGAGACGGAATGATCATGATACGGGAAGACCGAAGGGTATCCCGAGAGACCGGCTGCCTTCTGCCAAGGAGTTTAAGCCTACCCGTTTCCAGGCGGCTGAAGAACAGACTCCGACGGATGACCGGATCGAGGGAAGAAATCCGATCCTGGAAGCCATGCGCGCCGGACGGACTATTAACAAGCTCTTCGTGATGAAGCGACTGGAGAACTCCCGCCCGGATCCGACAATGGCGCGGATCATTAACATGGCCATCGAGCAGAAGATCCCGATCATGGAAGTGCCGAAGGCCAATCTCGACAGCATGTCCCAGACTCATAACCATCAGGGCGTGATCGCCCAGGTGGCGGCCCATGAATATGTGGACATTGATACCATGCTGGAAAAGGCGGAAGAAAAGGGCGAGGCCCCGCTTCTTCTGATTCTGGATGAATTGAAAGATGCCTATAACCTGGGCTCCATTCTCCGTATCGCGGATGCGGCCGGTGTGCACGGCGTGATCATCCCCCAGCACCGCTCTATCGGTCTGGATTCCATGGTGGCGAAGGCCAGCGCCGGAGCCATCGAGTATGTGCCGGTAGCGAGAGTCAATAATCTCTCCCGCACCATTCTGGAACTGAAAGAAAAAGGTTTCTGGATCGCCGGCACGGATGCCGAAGGTGACCACCTCTACTGTGATGATATCTGGTCCGGTCCGATGGCGATCGTGATCGGAAGCGAAGGAGAAGGCATGAATAAGAACATCCGGGAAAAGTGTGATTTCCTGATGTCGATCCCGATGGCCGGATCCGTCAACAGCCTGAATGCCGCTGTCGCTGCCGGTATCGTTGTATTTGAAGCCGTCAAACAAAGAAAGATCGATAGCAATAAGGGATAAACGTATGAAGAGAAGATCAGAAGGAAAGGGAAAAATGCTTCGTACCCGTTTTATGGCGGGCGTGGCTGTGCTTTGCCTTCTGACCTCGCTTCTTAGCGCCTGTTCCGGTTCCGGCTTTAAAAAGAAAGTCATCGATGTGCCGGAAATGGCCCGCCTTCTCGTCGACTCCATGCAGGACGACGGAGAGATCGAGAATTACTACCGAAAGATCCCGGAGGACCAGAGAATCGGAGTGACTTTCTCGGAGTATTGCGAGTATATCTCCATCCTTCAGAAAATGATGCCGAGAGGAGGCCGCATCACGGCTTTTGATATTGTGGAGGGCGTGGAAAAACAGGCTCTTCTTTCCGAAATGCTGGATACGGATTCCGAGGAATACATGAATATGATTGAAAGCTGTGTGCCGGTACGGGTGGAGACCACCGGTGTCCGTGCATCCGGAAGACCTCTGTATTTCTACCTGCAGAAAAGAGACGACGGAGAAGTGTATCTGAACCGTGAGTGGATCATGAGCTGCCTGAATCTGTATGCTTTTTCCGTTCACTACTTTGAAGCTTACACCAACCAGAATCTGACGGATGTGGAATCACTTCTTCCCTATACGGAAGTGAAGGAACCGATCCCGTCCTCTGAAGAGATCCTGGTGGCCAAGGCACAGGAGATGATCCGCTTTTACTCTGTAAACGTCACGAAGTCCAATCTCAGTGACTATGAGATGATCTCCATCGATGCCTCCAATCTGGTGTATCTGCAGAATGATGTACTGGATACCCACCTTCACGCCAATACCCGAAAGGTGCATTTCAAGAGTAATTCGAAAGAGGAGATCACGGTTTTAGATCCCATTACCAGTGAACTGAAGACCGTGGATCTTTACCTTTACTATAACGGACGGCGTACTGTAAAGATCGGTGAGCATGCGGCCGCATCCCAGCTGGAGAACATGTTCGGAAAGCCCATTTCCATCAGCTGCGGACCGGTATTAAACGGCGGCAGTGCGGAGAAGAATAAAGCGGACGGATACAGAAACATCCTGATCCGTTACCACGGATTCGTGATCACGGTCTACGGCCGTTACTACGGCGAAGATGACTGGGAAGGCACCTATGTGCGTTTCCGGATCTGGGATACGGAAAAAGCCAGCATCGGAAACGAGATCTCCGTAGATAAGACTTCCTGGGACGTGCTGAAAAGATATCCTTTCGCGGATGAAACGGATTACGTTCTGGATATTACTATGGATGGCGACGCCTATGTTCTGAATGTGGAACTGGACCGGGAGCATACCAATGCGGAAGGAAGCCATCCGATCTCGTCCTTAAAGCTCTCCCGCAAATAAACGGCGGCAGTGCATTTCCAGAAGAAAGAAATCAATCAAGAAGGAGATTACGAAGAGACGTGATCTCCTCTTTTGCAAGTCCGATACTTTCCATGTACACTTCGGCTTTGCCCTCGTATTTATCATCGAGGTGGGAAAGGAACATCCGGATGTTTTCCTCATCGCTTCGGAAAATATGCGCCACTTCCGGAGGATTCTTCGCGATCAGGGGCGCCACCAGATCTTTTACATATTCATAGGAGATCGCGTAATTCGAGACGATGTCTTCCCGGGAAACGCCGCAGAGAAGGTATAAAAGAGCGGTGATCATGCCGGTACGGTCTTTTCCGTGGGCACAATGGAAAAGCACTGTCTTCGGGGCTTCTTTGAGAATAGCTCGGAAGACCTGGGCAAAGGCTTCTTTGGCATTTTCCGCCATCCATACATAAAGCATTCCGAGACTTGTCTGGATCGTATCCTGAATGAGGGAATTCTTCTGGTAGTCGGCGCTGATAGGTAATAATGAATAATTATAATAAGTAAAGCGCGGGTCGGAAAGGATCTTATCCGGGTTCCGGGCAGCTTCGGATTCCGAGCGGAGGTCGATCACGGCCTGGACCGGGTAGGAAGAAAGAAGCTCGATATCTTCTTCCGAGAGGTGATCGAGCGCATCAGAACGGATCAGCCGGTGGGTGCGGATCGTGCGGCCGTCTTTTGCGGGCATGCCGCCCAGCTCTCTGGCATTAAACAGTCCCGGGATCGGAAGTTTCTCCGTTTTAGCGATATAGGTCATATACTCTTCCTGCCTTTCTTTTTCCGAAAAGATTATATCATGAAGATCCGGTATTTATGATATGATAGATAAAGCGAGGTGGATTATGAAAAAGCTTTTAATTATTGAAGATAATACCGAGATCAACCACATGATGACGGAGGCCTTGAAGAAGGCCGGATATGAATGCACACAGGCATTTTCCGGAACCGAGGCGCTCCTTTATTATGAAAAGGATAATTATGACCTGGTACTCATGGATATGATGCTGCCGGGACTTTGCGGAGATGAACTTTTCCCGAAGATGAAGGCGATCAAGAATGTGCCGGTCATCGTGGTATCCGCGAAAGATGAGATGGACACGAAGGTGGAGATGCTGACTTCCGGTGCGGAAGACTATATCACGAAGCCTTTTGAGATCCCGGAGCTTCTGGCCCGCGTCGCTGTACAGATCCGCCGCAGTAATTCCGGATCCGGAGAAGTCAGCGAAGGAAAACTGACCTATAAGGAACTGACACTGGACGAGCAGTCCTTTACGGTTATGGTCAACGATCACGAGGTCCAGCTGACGAAGAGAGAATTCCAGATCCTGGCACTTCTGGTTGCCCACCCGAAGCGCGTTTTCACGAAGCAGGATATTTATGACTGTGCCTGGAATGAGATCTACATCGGTGAAGATAAGACCATCAATGTGCATATCAGTAACATCCGAAAGAAGATCAAGGAATTCACAGATACCGAGTTTATCGAGACGGTATGGGGTATCGGCTACAAGCTTGCTAAGTAAGGAGCTTTCTTTATGAGTTTTATTCTGACAACGGACAAGATCACGAAAAGATATAGAGAAAAACTGGCTGTCGATAATGTTTCGATCCATGTGGAGCGGGGAGAGATCTATGGTCTCATCGGCAGAAACGGCGCCGGTAAGACGACGCTTCTGAAAATGATTGCCGGCCTGGCTTTTCCGACCAGCGGATCTTTTTCTCTTTCCGGTGCCAATGGCGAGACGGAGGCGCAGATGCGCATGAAGGTGGGGGTTCTGATCGAGGATCCGGGCCTTTATGCCAACCTGAGCGCATTTCAGAATATGAAAGCCAAGGGCATTGCCTACGGTGTCAATAATGATAAGTATTATCGTGATCTTCTGGATTTTGTCGGTCTGGGTGCGGTCGGAAATAAACCCGTAAAGAATTTTTCTTTAGGTATGAAGCAGAGACTGGGAATCGGTCTGGCTATGGTAAATTCACCTGAACTTCTTCTTTTGGATGAGCCGATCAACGGATTGGATCCGCAGGGTATTGCGGAAGTCCGTAATTTACTGCATCGTCTTTGCACCGAGCGGCATATCTCGATCCTGATCTCCAGCCATATTCTGGATGAGCTCAGTAAAGTCGCCCACCGCTATGGCATTATCCATAACGGAAAACTGATGGCGGAAGCCACGAACGAACAGCTTCTGGCGCAGTGTAAGCCGCATATTTTCCTTCGTACCAATGACCCGGAAAAGACGAAGAAAGTCCTTTCCGAGATGGGTATTTCGGACTATTCCTTTGACGGGGATCACTTTGAGATCCGTGAGAGAGTGGACCAGGGAGGACAGATCTCCATGGTGCTGGCCAAGGCGGATATCCAGACACTGGAGATCCGTTCTGAAGGACAGTCTCTTGAAGAATTCTACTTCCAGCTGACAGGAGGAAATCCCCATGTATAATCTTTTCCGCATGCATATATACCGTACCCTTAAGTCCAAGTCGACGTTGGTCCTGGGTATTTTACTTGTCGTTTTCACATTCCTTCATCTGGGTCTGGGATACATCGTATTTGAAGACCCGCTGAATATTCAGGCAGGCGGACTTTATATCCAGAGCAATGGTTCCGATATTTCCCTGACACCGGATCTGGTGCATCAGTTCTTTATTCAGGGCAACAGCGCGCTTTTGATCCTTCTTACGATCTTTACGGTACTGATGACCAACAGTGATATCACGAAGGGCTTTGTGAAGAACATTTACGGCATGTTCGAAGATAAAGGAAAACTGGTTTTTGCCAAGTGGTGTGCGGTGATGTCTTCGGTCACACTCGTTTATCTGGTAACCTCCATCGTATCTTTGGGCCTGGCGATCCTTTTCTACCGTACTTCTTATAGTTCCGGAAACTGGGATCTGTATCTGATCGAATTCTTCGTCGTATATATCGGATGTATCGCCATGATGACGATGGTCTTTCTGATCACCTCTCTCTTTAAAAGCTCGGCCGGCGGTATGGTCATCGGTCTCGTGATCGCCAGCGGTATCCTTCAGAGCATCGAGCGTCTCATTGACGTGATCATCGCAAAACTTTGCGGCGCAACCGGAAAAGAGACCCTGATGGCCTTTACCGGTCTTGCCGAAGAAGGCGCCAGAAAGTTTTTCCGTATTTCTGATTACTGTATAGATAATGTATTTATTTCTTTCTCTCCGGCTATGGAACAGCCGGATATTGCCCGCACCATTATCGTATCGGCGGCGTATGCCCTGATCGGACTGGGTCTGGCCATGCTTCTGGCAAAAAAGAGAGATGTGAAGATCTGAGTCGCTTTATCTTTTCTTTATAATTTCTTATCCATTTATAAAACTCCTCTTGGCGATTGTTTAGGAATTCATCGCTAGAATGAACTTGTAAACACAAAGGAGGAAGCAATGATGGATTACATTTTAACCACGAATGCGCTTACCAAGAAGTTCGGATCTTATAAAGCTTCTAATGAAGTATCGATCCATGTACAGCGCGGTGACATTTACGGATTGATCGGCAGAAACGGTGCCGGTAAAACCACTCTTATGAAAATGATCGGCGGTCTGACCCACCCCACATCTGGTTCTTTTGAGATCACCGGAAAGAACGGGGAGAAGACCGAAAAGATGATGCCGAAAGTCGGTATCCTGATCGAAGCTCCGGGTCTGTATCCGAACATGACAGCGATTCAGAACCTGAAGACAAAGGCGATCGCCCTGGGTATCAAAGATGAATCTTACCTTCAGGGACTTCTTAAGGAAGTCGGATTGGAAAATACCGGCAAGAAGAAAGCCAAGCAGTTCTCCCTCGGCATGAAGCAGAGACTGGGTATCGCGATGGCACTGGTGAATCAGCCGGAACTTCTGATCCTCGATGAGCCGATCAACGGCCTGGACCCGCAGGGTATCGCGGAAATGCGCCAGATCCTGCATCACCTCTGCAATGACCGTGGTATTACGATCCTGATCTCCAGCCACATTCTCGATGAGCTCAGTAAGGTAGCGACCCGCTACGGCATCATCCACGAAGGAAAGCTTCTGGAAGAAGCCAGCAAAGAAGAGCTGTTTGCCCGCTGCAGCGAGAGACTGGAACTGAAGACCAACGATATCTCCAAGACTCTCGAAGTACTCAATTCCATGGGCTTCTCCAAGATCGAAGTAAAAGATGACACCATCAACATCTATGAGAGATTGAACGAAGGCGGCCAGATCACCGTGGCACTTGCCAAAGAAAATATTATGACCAATGAGATCGCACTGAAGAGCGATGCACTTGAAGACTATTACTTCCAGCTGACAGGAGGACAGAGCAATGATTAATCTGATCAAAATGAACTTGTACCGCATGATGAATGCGACATCGACAAAGGTACTGGCTATTGTATCTGCCCTGTTCGGTCTCATGCAGTTTGGTATCCTGAAGCTGATCGCGGATGATCCGTTTAACATTATGGGCAGTATGGCAAGCGAGATGGGATTTGATTCTGTTACAGCATCGACACTGGTTTCCAATTTCCTCCGCTCCAGCAACTTCCTGATCATCATTGCCGTATTCGTAGTTCTTTTCGCCAATGCCGAGCAGAAGTGCGGATTTGATAAGAACATCATCGGTATTACCAAGCACAGATGGCTCCACCCGCTGTCCCGCTTTATCGCAGCAGTGATCGGTGTGACCGGCCTTATGGCCATCACAGGCATCCTCGGTATCGGATGCAGCGCTTTGTTTGTCAACGCATTCACCTTTGGAAGCACCACAGCATTTATTAAGACTCTGGGCCTGACATATCTGGGAACCATTGCTCTTTCCGGTGTATTCTTCTTCTTCACCACAGCTTTCAGAAGTGCCGCAGGCGGTATTGTTCCGTCCCTGGTGATCTGCACAGGTATCCTGTTCATGATCGAAAAGCTTCTGGACCTTCTGGTCAAAAAGGTTGCAGGCAGCCCGAAGCTTCTTCCGACTGACATCTTCCTCGATGCCAAGTTCCTGAACTTTAATATGGACGCCGGCATGACCGCATGCCTGGTCCTGGCGGCTGTATGCGTAGGTTATCTGGTATTCTCGGTAGGAGGCAGCATGCTCCTTACCCAGAAGAGAGATGTGAAATAATGTTGCATGACCTTTCTAACATAATACCCTCTTAACTTGGAAATAGAACCTGTCCTTACCCCAGGACAGATTCTATTTTCTTTTTGAGCTTGATTATTCTCGTGATATAATAGGAATACTGTGGAAGGCTCTCCACTGGCATAAGGAGACGTTTTTGTGGAAGAATATATTCTGGAAACAAATGAAATATCGAAAAAATATGGCTCGCTGATGGCACTGGATCACGTGAATCTTCGTCTTCGAAGAGGCGAGATCTACGGATTGATCGGTAAAAACGGCGCCGGCAAAACGACACTGTTAAAGATCCTGGCCGGGCTTGCGAGGCCCACAGAAGGAGATTTCACCATCTTCGGTGAATCCCCGGAAAAGAGTAAAAAACTTCGTGACCGGATCGGCATCCTGCTGGAGACACCGGGACTTTACCCGAATATGAATGCCTGGGAAAATATGAAGCTTAAGGAGCTGACGCTGGGAATGAATGACTCGGACTATGTCCGGGAGCTTCTGGAAGACGTGGGGCTTTCCGTGAAGGACAAGCGTCCGGTCAAGAAATATTCCATGGGTATGAAGCAGAGACTGGGTATCGCCATGTCGCTTGTCGGTCATCCGGACCTTCTTCTTTTGGATGAGCCCATTAACGGAATCGACCCGCAGGGTATTGTTGAGATCCGTGACCTGATCGGCCGGTTAAGTAAAGAAAGAAATATCAGCGTCATTATCTCCTCCCATATTCTGGAAGAGATGAGTAAGCTGGCGAACCAGTACGGTATCCTTGATCACGGGCGTATGATCGATACGTTCAGCCATCAGGAACTTCTGCGCCGCTGCCGGGAAAGAATCGAGCTTCGCACCTCGGATCCGGTAAAAGCCTGTATGGTCATCGAGAAGATGGGCATCACCGAGTTTAAGATCATGGACGGAAGCCTGATCCAGATCTACGAGAGACTGGACGGAAGCGGAGATATCGTTCTGGAACTTGCGAAAAACAACATAAAGACACTGGGTATCGAAGTGAAAAATGAGGCGCTGGAAGATTATTATCTGTCTCTGACTTCGGAACGCAATACCGGGAAAAAACAGGGGGAAAACTAAGAGATGATTATCTGGGCCATTGTTGCGACGGTTATCGCTTTAGCGCTTTTGATCGCCCTGATCCAGTACCGTAACCAGATCCGGAAGAATTGCCGGCAGCTTCAGGTGATGCAGAAGCATTCATCGAACCAGCGGCTGACTTCCGAAGTGCCGTATGGAGAGATCAATGAGCTTGTGATGCGTGTCAATGATATCTGTAACCGTTATCAGCAGGACAGCATTCAGATCGAAAGAAACGAGAATAACCTGAAAGAGGCCATCGCTAATCTGTCCCACGATATCCGCACACCGCTGACGTCTCTTGACGGCTATATCCAGCTTCTGGTCATGTCGGACTCTCAGGAAGATCAGGAGCATTACCTGAAGATCATCCAGAACCGTATTTCCAGCCTGAAGGAACTTCTGGAAGAACTCTTTACCTATACCAAGATGCAGGATCAGCACTATGAGCTGGCCTGTATGCCTATGGACGCCAGACAGTGCATTTGCGAGACCGTACTGGCCTTCTATGAAGACTTCGAGGAGCGCGGACTTCAGCCGGAGGTGGAATTCTGTGAAGATGAGCTGCCGATCATCGGTAACGAAGTGGCCCTTCGCCGTGTCGTCCAGAATCTGGTCAAAAATGCACTGGAGCACGGTCGGGACAGGCTGGGTCTGAAGCTTCAGAAGAGAGAAGATTCGCTGCTGTTCCTTTGCTATAACGATAAAAAAGAAGAAGAGATCATCGATGTGGATAAGATCTTCACGAGATTCTATAAAGGAGACCGGGCCAGAACCTCGACTTCCACCGGTCTGGGCCTTTCCATTGCCAAGGGTCTGGTGGACAGAATGCACGGTGAAATCTCGGCCTGCGTAGACGAAGGACTGTTTAAGATCACCATTTCGATCCCGCTGGATAAGAAAAAATTGGAGAATCCTGCGAAAGACCATTGACAATTTCCAATCATGGGACTAAAATACATCATGCTGTGCAAGCGGCAACAAGCAAATGCGCCCGTAGCTCAACTGGATAGAGTGTCTGACTACGGATCAGAAGGTTGTGGATTCGATCTCTGCCGGGCGCGCCAGAATAAGGAACTGTCTTATAGGCAGTTCCTTTTTTTATCCGTGGGAAATGCACTTTCCGGCTTCCCGCTTGGTTGAAAAAGCAGGGGATCCATTATAAAATAAGTTTGATAATCCTAACTAAAAATGGAATATGGGAAGCATTGGAAAAAAGAGGTGCATTTATGGGTAATTCGAGTTGTTTTACGGGAAAAATGCGTAAGAAGACATGGTGGCGGGCGGTCGCGGTCCTTTTGATCCTTGCCTTAAACACGAATCTTCTTCTAGGGGCCAGATTCGCTAAAAATGTTCTGGCGGATTCGCATAATTTTATCGTACAGCCTCACGATGTGTTCGATTCAAGTAAGAACGAATTTACGATTAGCTGGGAAACAGACTTTAATCAGACGTCATACGATATTGAGCATTATGACTATGGTGCGGAAGAGTATGTTTCGATTAAGCACGTTGAAGCTGTTGTATATTCAAAGGAACAAAGTTGCCCGGTCGATATCAGGTATTATGGCGAAATTATTCGTGTAAAGACCTACTATCCCGAACAGCAGTATGATGGTACGTGGAAGAATGCCAGTATAGTTTCAAA
>CADBGD010000052.1 GCA_902794115.1 Oscillospiraceae bacterium | reverse complement strand
GGCGTGGAAAAATCACACTGGTTCCAAGCGTCCCGGAGGATCTGTGCCGCCTCTTTTTTCCAGGTTTCATAAGGCAGAAAAGTATGACCGTTCTTTCCAAGGATCCCTTCGAAAGAACGGCGCAATTCTTCTGTGACAAAATGACTCATGCACATGCCGTCCATGGGTTACTCCTTATGTCATGGAAAATGGCAAAGCGGGATATCAGATCCCGGCTTTGCTCTTGAGGATCTCCACCTTGTCTGTCTTTTCCCACGGGAATCCGGCATCGTTTCTTCCGAAATGGCCGTATGCCGCAGTTGCCTTGTAGATCGGGCGGCGCAGATCCAGATCACGGATAATGGCTGCCGGACGGAGGTCAAAGACTTCGTTAACGATCTCTGTGATCTTCTCATCCGAGATCTTACCGGAACCGAAAGTATCGACCATAACGGAAACCGGACGGGCAACACCGATGGCATAGGCAAACTGGATCTCGCACTCTTCAGCAAGACCTGCTGCTACGATATTCTTTGCAATATAACGGGCCATGTATGCAGCGGAACGGTCCACCTTCGTCGGGTCCTTACCGGAGAAAGCTCCGCCGCCGTGATGAGCATATCCGCCGTAGGTATCAACGATGATCTTTCTTCCTGTCAGACCACTGTCACCCTGAGGTCCGCCCACAACGAAACGGCCTGTCGGATTAATGAAGATCTTGGTGTTTTCATCCACATATTCCTTCGGCAGGATCGGGAAGATAACCAGTTCTTTCACCTTCTCGGCCAGTTCCTCATAAGAAACGCTGTCCTTATGCTGAGTGGAAATAACCACGGCTTCGATACGCTTCGGGATACGACCGTCGTATTCGATGGTTACCTGGCTCTTTCCATCCGGACGAAGGAAATCCACCAGACCCTGCTTTCTGACTTCTGTCAGACGGCGGGTCAGCTTGTGGGCTAGAGAGATCGGCAGCGGCATCAGTTCATCGGTATCGTTATTGGCATAACCGAACATCATACCCTGGTCGCCGGCACCGGTATCCAGTTCACTGTCATCCTGATGCTCTCTGGATTCCAGAGACTGGTTTACGCCCTGGGCAATATCCGGGGACTGCTCATCGATGGATGTCAGGATCGCGCAGGTCTTATAGTCAAAGCCGGAATCCGAACCATCGTAACCGATCTCCTTTACGGTCTCACGAACGATAGACGGAATGTCCACATACGCGGATGTTGTGATCTCACCCATTACGAAGACCATACCTGTGGTACAGGTCGTCTCGCAGGCTACACGAGCCTTCGGATCGTCCTTGATGATCGCGTCGAGTACGGCATCCGATATCTGATCGCAGACCTTATCCGGATGTCCCTCAGTTACGGATTCCGATGTAAATAACCATTTTCCCTGTCTGTTTCTGTCCATTTCTTTACCTCCAAAAAAGTCATTAAAAAAACCTCTCCTGAATCATCCGAGGAAAGGTCAGAAAAAATCTTTATATCTATCCTCATCTTTCAGGTTACACCTGCTGGACTTGGCACCGCTGCTTTCCGCGGTTGCCGGACTTCATAGGGCCAGTTCCCTCCGTCACTCTTGATAAGAGATGCATTCATTTGTGGCTAAATAGTACCACTTGATGACCTAGTTGGCAAGTAGTTTTTTCATGATATTTTCCCACCCGTCAAGATTGTCGGAAATTGTCGACTTTTGTCGGTTTTTCCGGCTTTTTTCCGTGGTTAAATAGAGCCAGTTTCAAAACCGGCAAAGGAGAAAGAAGCACATGAAGCGGACGATTGCGATAATTGATGCAGACATTTGTTTTACCTATCTTCTGGCTTCGCGGCTTCAGAAGCACCTTCCCGATGTTATGGCTTTTCCCGTATCGGCAGAAGTACTAAGATCACATCGGACTTTGATCCTGGATAATGACTTCGTCCTTTATAACCAGCACGAGATCTCCGAAAATGAGATCCTCCGGCATTGCGTCAAAGAGCACCTTCCGATCCTCATTCCCCTTCTATCTACGAAGGCGCCCTATCCCCCGAAAGACGTACTTATGCTTTTACACGAAGTGGAATCTCGTGCCGGATTGGGAAGGATCCCTTTACCTAAGGGTTCCTCAGTCCAGACATGCCTTGCCCTTTCCTTCATATCCCCCGAGGAAAGGGAGGCGCATGTCCGGAATCTTCTGGAACGGTCCAGATCGGATTTCCGGCATATTATCCGACTTGACCTGATGCCCGGAATCCGGATGGCAACAGATCCGCCATCCTGGAATCAGGAAGGAATTCCTTCGACCAGCGGGATCTCTTCTGTTCTTTCCAAACTGAAATACAGCACGATCAATATGCGGGACATCCCATCCTATCTTGAACCGGATCCATACGGAGATCTCCGTTTCGGCCGGCCGGTCCATTCGGACGATGTCATCAGTGCACATGCCAGAACCATACTCCGGCTTATCAACTTCACTTACCGTTATCTGCAAAGTCTCGGCGAACCATCGCTTCTTTTGGTGGTTGCGGATAGTCTCAGTTTTACCCGTATGCGTACTCTGGCAAAAGCACTGCGCCACCTGGAGCTCATGACACCTTTGGATATGGGGACCGACTACATGCTTCTTTCCGAGATCGATGCGATCACGAAAGCCCATGTCGGCACCTCACACGTGAATCTTCCGCTCACGCTTACCAAAGAAGCCTATTCGCGAAGACCGAAAACACCAAAGAAAGGAGACGCCGTTCTGGCAGAAGGAAATCTATGAAAAATACGAAATCTTCTATTTCGGAAGAAAGCGCCCTTTCGGAGCTGACCACCATGACGCTTCAAGTCATGCATACATATGAGGAATTGGATGATCACAGTTTTCAGGAGATCATCGCCGACCTCATTAACCAGTCAGAGAAATACAGAAAACTCCCCCTTGAAGAAAAGCGGCGTCTTGCCGTGACGCTCTTTAACCGGATGCGCCGTCTGGATATTCTTCAGCCCCTTATGGATGAGGAGTCCGTCACAGAGATCATGGTCAACGGGCCATCGCGGATCTTCTACGAAAAAAACGGTCAGCTTTATCCGTCCGAACTCCGGTTCGATAACGCCGATCAGCTTCAGCAGCTGATCCTGCATTTCTTTTCTTCTGCGAACCGTCCCTTGAACGAAGCCTTCCCGATCGCTGACCTTCGTCTGCCGGACGGGTCACGCGCCAATGCCGTCCTTCCGCCGATTGCGCCGGACGGTCCCATATTTACCATTAGAAAATTCACCGGCATCCGTCCGGACATTCAGTCTTTGATCCAAAGCGGATTCATCACCTCTGAAGCCGCCAGGTATCTGTCCCTCTCCGTCAAATCCAGAAAGACGATCTTTCTTTGTGGCGGTACGGGAAGCGGAAAGACTACGTTTTTAAATGTGCTGTCCAGTTTTATACCTAAGACAGAACGCGTCGTTACGATAGAAGATTCGGCAGAATTGTCTCTTCAGGGCATTGCCAATCTTGTCCGTCTGGAGTCACGCCTCCCGGGTCCGGACGGACATGGCGGCGTGGATATTGGCCAGCTGATCCGGACTGCGCTGCGAATGAGACCTGACCGGATCGTGGTCGGAGAAGTCCGAGGCAGTGAAGCAGCAGATATGCTTCATGCCCTCCATACCGGACATCCCGGTTCTCTTTGTACCGGACATGCCAATTCCTGCCTGGAAATGCTGGAACGCCTCGTCACTATGGTCATGGCCGGTTCCACGCTTCCTTACGATGCCGTGATCCGGCAGATCGCCATGGGCGTGGACATTCTGGTACATATCACCCGAGGAAGAAACGGCCTTCGGTACATCGATGAGATCTGTGAAGTACGCCCGATCCGGGATGAACAGTTTCAGATCGAACCACAATTTCTATACAAGGAGGATATCGGCCTTGAAGCATGCTGAACCATTTATACTATCTTTACCAGTGCTTTCTTCTCTTTCCTCTTCTGAAGAAAACGAGATAAGAAAACTCAGCAGAAGGACCTACTTTATGTTTATGAGCCGTTGCCTTCCTATTCTACCGGTTTGTATCTTGCTGGTCTTTCTTCTGTCCCGTTCATTTCTTCCCGGGATCCAGACCCGGCTTTTCCTGTCTGTTCCTCTTGGGATCTTTCCTTTTATTTCCTGTGTCCGGGTCTTATACGGAAAGAGAACTTCTACCCTTCGCGCCCAGAACAAAGTTCTCATGCAGTCCCTCTGCACATCTGTGTCAGACGGGTATTCTATCGAACGTGCATTTCTTTGTGCCCGGGTAGATATCGAAAAAGCTTTCAGCCGCCACTGCGCATTTGCCCTCGCATTAAAAGATGTCGAACATCAGCTCAATGCGCATGAACCTTTGGACAGATGTATGACCCGCTTTTGCCATAAGCTGGACTACTATGAAACCCTGCCTGTCCTTCACGCACTTTCTCTTCAAAAGACAGTCGGTAATCAGATCATTTCTATCTTACGAAGTTCCTGTCAGATGCTTTCGGAACTTCATGCCGTTGCCTCGGAAGTCGAAGCCAATAACACAGGGAAAAATACAGAAGCTTTGCTGTTAAGTATTATGCCATTCGGAATCACGTATATGCTCTCGGTAACCAGTGCAGATTACCTGTTTCAGGCCCAGCAATCCGGTATCGGAAAACTGCTTATGACGATCGCTTTTGTGATCTCTGTTTTCTCCGGCACATACCTTTTTTCCCTGATCGGTGAAAAGCCGACAAAAAGTATTTTTACTTTCGAAAAACACCATTCCCGTATACCGGATAAAATGAAGAAAGCGATTACAAAAATCGGTGACCGGCTTCCTTCGATCTACACCACAAGACTTCATGAGTGGTGCAGTGAAATATCTTTCTTTCCGAAAGAAACATACCAGGCATTTTTATACAAAGGACTATGTGTTTTTGCTATCAGTACACCACTCGTTTTTCTTATATGTCTGCTGCTTCATCTGCCGGTTCTGATCGCCATGGCTTTTACTGTTTTACTTATGGTTCTTCTTCATGTGGACCTGAAATCACTGGTCACAAAACGGCGACTGATCCTGATGGAAGATCTGCCTCTTTTTATCTCCATGCTGTCCACACTTCTGGAGTCGGGAATTCTTCTTCCCAAGGCATTACATACCTGCGGCTATGCCTTTTCGGATCAGAGCCTTCTCAGTAAAGAACTGCAGCACATTCTTACTGATATTGAAGGCGGAATGAGTGCAGCAGATGCTCTTGAATCTTTTTCACATCGGGTCAGTATTCCGGAAGCGCAGGCAGCGCTTCTTCTGGCTGCACGTTACGAACGTTCCGGCGGAGAAGAAGTATTAGGTCTTCTTCGTCTTCAGGCGTCTTCCTGTTGGTCACTTTGCAGAAATGCTTCACGCAAAAAGCGCGAGCGGGAAGCATTCACCATGATCCTTCCGATGATGCTGGATTTTGTAGCTGTACTTCTCGTTACCATCGCTCCGGCACTCAACACATTTCAACTTGTCTAGGAGGTATATATGAAAAGACTGAACAATCACTCATTCATTAAAACAGCCCGTGGTATGGGCACTGTGGAAATCGTAATCATAATCGCCATCTTGGTTGCGCTGGCATTAACATTCAGAAGTGCACTGACAGGATATGCAGATTCTGTCATGAATTATGTCTTCGATGAAGGCAAAGTAATCGGTCAGCTGTAAGAGGTTTTCGGACGTGGCAATATGAGTACAGATACGTTTTCAAACAGCATACTTTCATCGGATGAAATGGTCACTGTGATCATCCGGGATCAAGAGGAGGTCTGTCTGCACGCGCTGGAGATTTTGCAGACAGATCCTGCCTCCGTTTATCTTCCGATGTATATCGGACAAGACAACACTTCTCTCTCTATCGATACCTCGGAATGCGTACATTTTTCTACTCTTACTTTTTCTGACCGGGTATATGTGGAAAGAAACTTCCATAAACTCTTTTCCGAGTTCCTTCTTTCAATCATGCATTCACTGGATCAGGGCCTTTCTCCCGGCGGGATCTGGTTTAGCGGAGAACATCTTTACTATCATCCGGCACTGCACCGCATCATGTGTATCTATCTTCCTCTAAAGAGTCATCTTCAAGGTAAGACCGTTCGTCTTTCGGAGATCCATGATGATAATATGGACGAACTGCTCCGTGTGTTTTACGAGAAAAAATGGATCACCCATGATCTTATGGAACCGCTCTACCGTTTCTTTGAAAAAGACGAGGAAGAAGCTCTTCGAAACTATATCCAAAAAGACATGTGGAAAGAACAATCAGCGCTCCCACCACCATTAAAAAGTTCACTAGCCGCATACACACTTCTCTTTATTCTCTATATCCTTTTTTCTCCCTACATCGAGGAATACTTTTCGGATACCTTTCTGGCACTGATTCCGGGACTTCTGTTTCTTACTTCAACGATCCTTCTTTTTTCATCTCTTTTACTCTACGCCAGAACGAAAAAGAAGAATAAGGATCTCCTCCTTTCCGAGAAAGATAAGCGGAGAAAAGACAGAAATGCACGCATGCTTTTTCCATCTGAAAAACCTTTCGAGAATCACTCCTCAAGCATGTACGAATTCGCGCCGGATCCGGTGCAGTTTATCGAGACCACACTTGGAAATGAAGGGAGAAAAAAGTTTACTGTCTGGACCAAAGGATTTACCATCGGACTGGATACAGACTGCTGCGATCTGACCATCGATCACTCATCTGTTTCACTGAAACATGCTTTTCTCGGAACCGATGAGAATGGATTCTATATTGAGGATCTGCATTCTCGGAATGGTTCGTTTGTGAACCGTAAACGGATCGATCCTTTTGAGAAATATTATCTTTCAGATGGAGATCTCATCGGATTTGGAAAGAAGGAATTCATTATGCACTTTGTGCACGAAAAAAAAGAGGATCAGAGTCCGAACTGATCCTTCTTCTTCTCATTCTCTTTCACGATCTGAAGTCGTGCTTTGGCACGGCGTATCGCATGGCGGGCATAGATACGCTGCTCCTCGGTAGCAGTGGCATCATGCATACGTTCCTGCGCACGTTCAAGAGCTTTCTGCGCACGCTCGGCATCGATCGCTTCCGGCCATTCCGCCGCATTACATACCACTACTGCTACATGCTGTCCGATCTCGGCAAAACCCTCGGAGATGACAAACTTTTTCTCCTCGCCATTCACGACAAAACGGGCCACACCCGGCGTTACGGCAACCACGATCGGAGCATGGCCGGGCAGCACACCGAACTGGCCGTCCAGCGTGGGGATCACGATGCTTTCGACCTGGCCCTCGTAGAAAACCTCATACGGGTTAACCACTTCCAGCATCATCTTATTCTTTTTGCCTTCTTCTTTGGCCATGACTTAATCCTTAGTTATCCTTCTTATACGCTGCCAGTACATCATCCAGATCACCCTTCATGAAGAAGTACTGTTCCGGAATATGATCGAGAGATCCGGAGATGATCTCACCGAAAGCCTGTACTGTCTTATCGATCGGAACATAACGCGGAGCAAAACCGGTGGAATCAGCGGTGACGAAGAACGGCTGCGACAGGTATTTCTGTACCTTTCTGGCACGGTTAACGATCTGTCTGTCTTTTTCACCCAGTTCTTCCATACCCAGGATCGCGATGATGTCCTGCAGTTCCTTATAACGTTGCAGCATTTCCTGCACCATACGGGCCACGTGATAATGTGTCTTGCCGACTACGCTTTCCGACAGGATACGGGAAGAAGATTCCAGCGGATCAACTGCCGGATAAATACCCAGTTCCACGACTGCACGGGAAAGTACGATATTCGCATCCAGGTGACCGAATGTGGTAGCCGGAGCCGGGTCGGTCAAGTCATCGGCCGGAACATAAACGGCCTGGATCGAAGTGATCGATCCGTTCTTCGTCGAGGTAATGCGCTCCTGAAGTTCACCGACCTCATTGGCCAGTGTGGGCTGGTAACCTACTGCGGAAGGAATTCTTCCCAGAAGGGCCGAAACTTCGGAACCGGCCTGTACAAAACGATATATATTATCAACGAAGAACAGTACGTCCCTCTTCATTTCATCACGGAAATACTCCGCCATGGTAAGACCTGTCAGCGGGGCACGCATTCTGGCACCACTCGTCTCGTTCATCTGGCCGAATACCATTACAGTCTTATCCAGAACGCCGGACTCTTTCATTTCATTCCAAAGGTCATTACCTTCACGGGAACGCTCACCAACACCGGTGAATACAGAATATCCGCCGTGCTCCTGTGCGATGTTACGGATCAGTTCCAGGATCAGTACGGTCTTACCTACACCGGCGCCGCCGAAAAGACCGATCTTACCGCCACGGGCGAATGGTACGAGCAAGTCGATAACCTTAATACCGGTCTCCAGAACTTCCTCTGAAGGATACTGCTCGACAAACGAAGGTGCATTTCGATGGATCGGCCAGAAGTTCTCACTCTTGACCTCGCCCTGGTTATCGATCACACGACCCAGCGCGTCAAAAAGCCGGCCGGTATTCTGCTCGCCTACCGGCACCATGATCGGTTTACCGGTGGAGATGACCTTCATTCCGCGGGCCAGACCTTCGGTCGCTTCAAAAGATACACAGCGGGCGATGCCGCCGCCACGCTGCTGCATGACCTCTGCGGCGATCTGCCGGCCTTCTTCTGCCTGGATCCGGACTTCCGTCTTGATCAGGGGCACTTCGTGCTCATCGAAAATACAGTCGATCACCGGTCCGATGATCTGTGTTACTTTTCCTTCAGCCATTTTTCTACCTCTATTCTACCTGACTGGCCCCGTTCACGATCTCATTGAGTTCGTTCGTAATGCGGGCCTGACGAGCACGGTTGCTCTTCATGGTCAATTCTTTCATCATTTCATCTGCATTTCTGTTCGCATTATCCATCGCCTGCATACGGGCAGTCTGCTCACAGGCGAACGCTTCCACCATCGCACCATACACAACGGCATTCAGGCCTGTATCGATAAGGAACGAGAATACCGAATCGGCATTCGGGTGATAATCCACTGTCGATCCCTGCTCCAGTGCCAGACCGGCATCTTCCGCACCCGATGCAAAGAAGTTTCCGAGGGAAACCGTATCGATCGGTACCACACGTGAAATTACCGGCTTCATTGTGATCGCGGATTCCATCTTCGTATAGATCAGATACACCAGATCGAATTCACCGGTCAGATACTTGGCGCGGATAATGTTGGCCACATTTCTCGCCTCGTAATAACTCGGATCAGTGATCGGGTACGAGAAGTCAGGGTCTACGGCAAATCCGTCTTTTTTAAGTTTGCCGCTTCCCATCTGTCCGAATACATAAAGCTTATATTCCGTCTTAATATGCTTCTGCGCGTTCTCCATAACCTTTTTCTGGATATGCTCTTCGGTGATTTTAACAATGTTATTGTTGTATGCACCGGCCAGTCCCTGGTCACCGGTCAGGACGAAATAGGCGATCTTCCACGTCTCCCCGCTTTTCTTCTGACGAAGTTTCAAAAACGGGTTATCGATGTCGCCGGCACTTCTGTGAAGTTCCATCAGGCTCTCGGCGCAAAGCGTAAAGAACGGGCTGACCATATCATACTGCTGCTTGGACTTTCTCATCTTCGATGCACTGACAAGCTGCATGGCATGGGTCAGCTGGGAAATATCATTGACACTCTTTATGCGTTTTTTGATATCGTTCAGGCTTTCCATAGTCCCGATTATGCCTCACGGTTCTGGTATTCTTTATGCTCGGCCACAAATAATGCGTGATACTCTTCTTCGATCTCGTCAATTTCTTTCTTGACGTCATCATCCAGCACACGGGTATCCGTGATCTTCTTCATGATGTCCGGATGCAGCACGCTCATACGCTGCAGGAATTCCTGCACATATTCTTTCGCATCTTCCTTATCCAGGAAAGTCAGTTTCTCGGATGTGGCCAGATACAGCATGACGACCTGTTCGTCCAGCTGCATCGGCTGATACTGCGGCTGCTTTAAGATCTCATTTAAGATCACGCCTCGCTTGATCTGCTTCTGGGTATTCGGATCCAGATCCGAACCGAACTGGGCGAAGGCAGCCATTTCTCTTGCCTGTGCCAGACTGATACGGAGCGGACCGGCCACTTTCTTCATGGCCTTGGTCTGGGCCGCACCACCTACACGGGATACAGAAAGACCTACGTTGATAGCCGGACGCTGACCGGCAAAGAACAGTTCCGATTCCAGATAGATCTGACCGTCTGTAATAGAAATTACGTTGGTCGGAATATAAGCAGAAATATCGCCGCTCAATGTCTCAATGATCGGCAGTGCCGTAATGGAACCGCCGCCCATCTCATCGCTGAGTTTGGCCGCTCTTTCCAAAAGACGGGAATGCAGATAGAAAACATCACCCGGATAGGCTTCACGTCCCGGCGGACGGCGCAGAAGAAGCGAGATGGCACGGTAGGCCTGGGCATGCTTGGAAAGATCGTCATACACGATCAGCACATCCTGATGCTCCCCGTACATAAACTCTTCGGCAATGGCGCAGCCTGCATACGGCGCAATATACTGAAGCGATGCCGGCTGGGCCGCACTGGCTGCCACGATCACGGTATATTCCATCGCGTTATGCTGCTCTAAAGTATGCGCCACCTGCACGATATTCGACATCTTCTGTCCGATGGCCACATAGACACAAAGGACATTCTTGCCACGCTGATTCAGGATCGTATCAATGGCAATGGCGGTCTTACCTGTCTGACGGTCACCGATGATCAGCTCACGCTGGCCACGGCCGATCGGTGTCATGGCATCGATCGCGGTAATACCTGTCTGAAGCGGCTCACAGATCGGAGATCTGGCCACGATACCCGGCGCCGGATATTCGATCGGACGACGGCTTGTAGAACGGATAATGCCTTTTCCATCAATCGGATTTCCCAGCGGGTCCACAACACGGCCCACCATACCACGGCCAACCGGAACCGAAACCGTCCGGCCGGTACGATGGCACATTACGCCTTCCACTACGTCACGGCATTCATTTAATAAAACGACACCGACGGTGTCGGTCTCCAGGTTCATGGCAATACCATAGGAAGTTTCCGAGAACATGATCAGCTCACTGGCCACACAATTCTCCAGGCCGCTGACGGTGGCGACACCGTCACTGACAGAAATAACTTTACCGACCTGTTCCACTTCCGAAGCTTTGGCAAATTCGGTCAGAAGGTTTTCTCTCTTTTCCGTCTGCTCTTCCGCATCGTCTTCCCAGAGAGCATCTTCTTCAAAAAGACTTGCCGGGCGTTCATCGAAATCCCGAAGTGATTCCATAAGCGACTTATGGATCACATCGGCTTCTCCGCCATCTTCCAATTTCACGGAACTGTTTTCACGGTCCGTCTTCAGGTGCCGGCCGATACGGGCCAGCTGACCTGCATAACTGTAGTCATATTTCGTTCCCTGCGCGTAGATCACATATCCGCCGATAAGAGACTTATCCGTCTCCTGCTCGATGGTATATCCCTGGATATGAAGATGCTCCGCAAAACGACGGGCGATCAGCGCCACTTTCTCCGGTGGCATGTCGTCCGACGCATTGACGATACGAATGACTTCAAAACCACTAGCATTATTCACCGGTCTTCACCTCTGCAGAAGCAAGTTCTTGCTGGACCTTTTCACGAAGTTCGCTGTCGGAAGGTTTACCTTCTGTATTACTCAGAACACGGGCGGCGATGGAAACAGCCAGATCCGCCACTTCATCCTTCATCTCTTCCAGCACAGCCTTACGGGTACGCTTGGCGTCCTCTTCGGCACGGTCACGGATATCCTGTGCTTCTTTTTTCGCCGTTTCCACGATTGTCTCGGATTGTTTCTCCGCCTGGGAACGGGCATCTGCGATGATCTGGATCGCTTCCTCATGAGAGGCATCCAGTTTCTTGGTCGCTTCTTCCAGCTTTTCTTCAGCCTGCTTTTCTTTTTCTTCCGCTGAAGTCAGCTTTCCGCCGATGGTCTCCGAACGCTTCTTGATCACTTTGATCAGCGGCTTAAAGAGTACGGCTTTCAAAATCAAATAGGTCACTAAAAGTGTCAGGATCGTGACCAGCGCTGTGGCCAGATAGTGGCCCAGCTGATCCGGAGAAAGAAGGGAGCTTTCTTCTGCTTCTTCCGCCAGCGCCAGTACCGGTGTTCCGGCTAATGACAGCAGTTTCACTGCACTAAACATAGTTTTTCACCTCGAACGAATCAGAACGTAAAGATAAGAAGCAGACTGACGACCAGAGAATAGATCGCAACGGACTCCATAAATACGATGGAGATCAGAAGCAGCGTCTGCAGTTTACTGTACATTTCAGGCTGACGGGAAGCACCTTCCAGTGCGCGGCCGGCGGCCATACCGATACCGATCGTAGTACCCAGAGCACCAAGACCGATAGCAAGACCGGCACCAAATCCGGCTAAGCCCTTCGGATCCATTGCAGCGGCATCCAGTAAAACTCGTGATAATTGAAACATTTTTCTCTTCCTCCTTATGTTCAGGCTGCGCTCTTCGCTTCTTCAGCTTTGGCTGCAGTTTCCTTTTCTTCTTTCAGCTTCATCTGTTCATGTTTTCTCTCTTCGACGGCATGGGAGCTTTCCACGACCTCACCGATATAGGAGATGGTCAGATAGCAGAAGACCACTGCCTGCAGGATTCCATCCATCAGGTCGAACCACAGGCTGAGGACACCCGGCAAAAGCACCGGAAGTACCATTCCGACAAATTCCATCAGGATAAACGCACCGAATACGTTACCGAAAAGACGGAGCGCCAGAGAGATCGGTTTGATAATGAAGTCGATGATCTTAAAAGGCACCATGAATCCCTTCGGGTCAACGAAGGATCGGCCGAAGCCTTTTAAACCGACAAAACGGATCGACATAACGATCACATATACGATGGCAAAGATCGCCATAGCAAACGGGAACGCGATATTCTTCGCCGGCGGGGGCAGATGGAATACCGCAATCAGGTTACAGGAAATCAGGAAGATACCCATGGAACCAACCATCGGCACCACCTTCTCGGCCTGTTCTTCATTCAGGCCGTAATCCTTGCAGACACCGAAAAGAAGGCCGATCAGCGACTCCATCAGAGCCTGTCCGCCCTTGGGGTGGATCTCTCTTTTTCTTCCCAGCGTGCTAAAGATCAGAATGCCAAAGAATGCCGCGATCCAGGAAATGATGATCGCGTCTGTGATCGGAATACGGTTTCCGCCAATAGAAAGATATCCTTTCCACTGGAGGATCGCTTCGCGGATCTCATCACCGATATTGACACTTCCGGTGTAGATCCCGCCGAACACATTCTTTAGTTCTCCAATAAACGCTTCCCAGAACCTTGCGCCCCAGGATGCATCCAGCAACAAATTCATAAAAGGCTTACCAGTCCTTATCAGTTAGTACCGAAGAGACGGTCACCGGCATCACCCAGACCCGGAATGATGTAGGCGTGCTCGTTCAGCTTCTCATCCTTGGCCGCGCAGAAGATCGACACGTCCGGATGCTCCTTCTGCAGTCTCTCGATGCCTTCCGGTGCCGAGATCAGGCAGACGAATTTAATGTTCTTAATGCCGCGGTCCTTCAGGAAAGTGATCGCCGCCGCAGAGGAACCGCCGGTAGCCAGCATCGGATCCAGGACCACGACTTCACGCTCGGTGATGTCTTCCGGAAGCTTGCAGTAATACTCGACCGGCTTCAATGTGTTCGGGTCACGGTAAAGACCGATATGGCCGACTTTGGCATTCGGGATAATGGACAGCATACCGTCGACCATACCCAGGCCTGCACGAAGGATCGGAACCAGTGCGATCTTCTTTCCTGCCAGAACCTTCGCCTTGGTGGTTGCGACCGGTGTCTCGATCGTAACTTCCGTAAGCGGAAGATCGCGGGTCACCTCGTATGCCATCAGCATGGACAGCTCATGGACCAGTTCACGAAATTCCTTGGTGGATGTGTTCTTGTCTCTCAGGATCGAGATCTTGTGCTGGATCAGCGGATGATCGAATAAGAATACCTGTGCCATAAAGAATCCTCCCGTAATTTTCTGTTATTTAAAAAGTTCTTTCTCTTGTTCCTTCATATCATTGACACGAGTCTGGTGACGGCCTCCGTCAAAAGGCTCGCTCATATAGGCATCCACGATACCCAGCGCCAGAGAGCTTCCCACTACACGGGCGCCCATGGAAAGGACGTTGGCATCGTTATGCTGGCGGGACATTCTGGCCATATACTCATTGGTGCAGAGTGCGCAGCGGATACCCGGGAATTTGTTGGCGACCATCGAGATACCGATACCGGTACCGCAGATCACGATGCCGCGCTCGGCATTGCCTTCCAGAACATCCTTTGCCACTTTCTGACCGGCCAGTACATAGCTGTACGGTACATCAGCCGCAGTCGCGCCGCCCTCTACGATGGTGTGACCCTGCTTGGTCAGGTGCTCCACGACCGTCTTTCTTAAACCGTAACCGGCGTGATCAGATGCAATCGAAATAATCATTTTTCAGTACCCCTTTTCAAAGAATATGTTTATGTGTGAAATGCCGTGTGCCGTTGGCATAATCTGCTACGATGTTGCCATGGCCGACGACCTTGTACTTATAGGTGACCAGTCCTTCCAGTCCCACAGGACCTCTGGCATGAAGTTTACTTGTGCTGATTCCGACCTCAGCGCCGAATCCGTAACGGAATCCGTCCGAGAAACGGGTGGAGCAGTTCCAGAACACATTGCCGGAAGCTACACGGTTCATGAATTCTTCTGCCACGGAAGCATCGGAAGTCACGATGGATTCGGTATGGCCGGAACCATACTGATTGATATGAGAGATGGCTTCCTCCAGGCCCGAAACGACTTTAATGGAAACCTTATAGTCGAGATATTCATGGTGCCACTCTTCCACAGGAAGCACATCCGGAAGGATCGCCTTGGTCTTTTCACAGCCGTGGATCTCCACATTCTTCTCGGAAAGTGCTTTTGAAAGCTTCGGCAGGAAATCCTTTGCGATAGACTCGTCCACCAGGATCGTCTCGCAGGCATTACATACCGCCACATACTGAGTCTTACTGTCGACAGCGATGGAAAGCGCCATGGCTTCGTCTGCTTTTTCATGGATATAAAGATGGCAGACACCATCCGCGTGGCCCATGACCGGGATCGAGGAGTGCTGCATGATGTACTGTACGAAAGAATTGGATCCGCGGGGGATGATCAGGTCGATATACTGATCCAGAAGGAGCATCTCGGCCACATCGTTTCTGGTCTCCATAAGCGTGATCCAGCCATTCGGAAGTCCTGCTTCCTCCGATGCCTCTTTAATGACTTCAAATAGTTTATCTAGTGATTGGAAGTCATATCGATATACATCTGCGGAAGTCTTGTCTATTCCTTCAGGGAGTAGCTTTTCTTCTAACT
>CADBGD010000051.1 GCA_902794115.1 Oscillospiraceae bacterium | reverse complement strand
GAGGGTTTTCGTATTCTCATCCCGCTCATCAAGCGGTCTTCCACGAAGCTCCATAGTATCCCAATCGATCCAGGTAAAGACTTCTTCCTGATTGATGGCGTTGAGTATGTCAAAAGCACTTCCGCCCGAAGCCAGATAGGCATCGAGGAAAGACTGGCCGCCGTTCATGATGACCTCTTTTTCCGTAGCCACCAGCCCCTTCATAATCGTTTCCAGACCGGAACGAGTGGCAATGTCCGGATACTCGTCATAGACATCACAATTATCCACGAAGAAACCGTCCACGCCCTTCTCCAGAAGAGAAGGCGCAAGCTCGTCCAAAATAAACTCCTGCCAGCGGTCAGATGTCACATCCACCCATTTCTCGTCTTCCCAATGTTCATAGTCGGAAAGCGCCAGATCCTCATATTCCGCGTAGTAGGGGCGGAAACTCTCGATCGCGCCGATATTGATATAGCTTATGACAAAGTGTCCCTGCGATTTAAATTCCTCGATCTCTTCCTTCGTAAAATACTGGGCATCGATCACCACCATCTCATAATCCGCCAACTGAGAAAGATCGGACTCCACGCTTAAAAATACACCATAATCCGCATACCCGTAAGAGATGTAAAAATCGTTGCGCCGTGCATAGGAATCGTAGACTGTGAAGAACTCCTCCGGAATATTCTCATAGATCACTCTTCGCATCTCATTGAAACGCTTATTTACCGGGCAGAATCCGCCGCAGGCTTTCAGCACCTGATCGTCCTGTCCGTAAATAAACAGCCAGGAATTCCCGCCATCCATAGTATCTTCCATACTCGATTCCTGCGGATCCAGCTCATAAAGCTCCCGAAGATCGATCCCTGTCTTAATGTTCAGAAACTGCTGATCGGAAAGAGGGAACTGTTTCGTGACATATGTCCGTTCTCCGTCATATCTGGGCACGTAAAACTCCACCTCAAGAATCTGGTCAAAGCGCACATTTAAAGTGACATAGGGAGAGGCCATCCACATGTCATCGTAGCAGTAATCCATCCCTACCAGGTAGGTATTGCTAAGCTGCAGCGTAGAAAAATCCGGCTGGGAAGGAGTAGCCTTTTTCGTCTCGGCAGCGCTTGTGTCCGTAACGGCCACATCTTTATCTTTCGTACTTTTCTTCTTTTCCGAAGTATCCGTTTTCTTCCCGCATCCGGCAAATGCACTTCCCATCGTCATGACCAGAACTAAACTTAAGATCCGCTTTCCCTTACCCATATGCCGTACCCCTTTTTCTCAAATCATATCACAGATAAGACGAAAGGAGCGGTCCCGCTGTTGCACAAGAAAACCGGCGCCGTTAGATCGAAGCGTTTCCTTATTTCCGGAACATCCCACCGGAAAATGGAAACTTCACATCTTCTGACGCCGGCTTCACCTTGGAGGTAGTGGGTCTACCGGTAATCAGCCGCTGATCTCTTCTACGCGCACATTCGTAATATAGATCGTAGCTGTCTCTCCGTATTTACCCATATTGAACTCGAGTCGTCCGTTGTTATCGTCCTTCTCGGTCATATCAAATTCATATTCGAAGGTCTGCCATTCTGTGGTCAGATGGATCGTCGTATCCGGGAAATACCGGATCCAGCCAGCATTCGGTGCAGATACACATACGATGCATCTTCTTTCTTCCTCCGCCTTGATGTCAAAGGTCAGCTTATACTTATGTCCTTTACGCATCGGAAGATCTGGATGTACCAGCTGCACGGAATACTCCTCGGTACCGCAGTTTGTCGAAGAGATGACCATGGCCCCGTTTTCGATCTTGGCCTCGCCTACGCCGTCGTTAAACAGCAGGAACTTCCAGTCTACATCGTCTGTCAGATCCTCCACTTCGGAGAAGTTTCCGTTACGGATAAAGTTTCCATCCGGCAATGCTTCACGGAAAGGCTTTTCCGGCTTCTTCACGTTAGTATCGTAAGACGGCTTCTGGTACACACGTACATAGTCGATCTCAAATTCCGCCTTGGAAAAATCTGTCGAAGCGTCCGGGTTTCCCGGCCAGTTTCCGCCGACCGCCAGATTCAGCTGCACAAAGAAGGGCTGGTCAAAAGGCGCCGGATAGGGCTTGTCGTCTTCGCCTTCCACCGCAGTAAACCAGTCATTGACCGTCAGGACCAGTTCCCCGTCCGTGTAAAAGCGCATTTCACCCGGCTCCCACTCCACCGAATATTCATGGAAGGTAGAAGAAAAACTATCATTTCCGGTCTTCACGATAGTACCCTGCTGTTCGCCATGAGGCTCACCATAGTGGATCGTAGAATAGGAAGTCGTAGTATCATTTCCCAGAACTTCCATAATGTCGATTTCGCCGCATTTCGGCCACTGGCCGTAACGGGATTCATCCTGCGGCATCATCCAGATCGCCGGCCACAATCCCTGTCCTTCCGGAACCTTGGCGGAAACAACTACCTTTCCGTAAGTAAAGTCAGTCTTGTTCTGTCCTTTGACCTTGCCGGATGTGTAGTAATCCTTCCCGTCCTTTTCCGTCTTAATGGCCTTCAGTACCAGCTTTCCGTCCCGGACAAACACATTGTCCGTCGAAGTGGTATATTCCTGAAGCTCGTTATTGGTCCAGCCCGGCTCATGCGGATCGTAGCTCCACTTGCTTTCATCCATCGCCTCGCCGTCAAATTCATCTGCCCACAGAAGGTTATATCCGTCGATCTTGGGTGTCTCGGTCACCCCTCCTACCGACTCAGTCTGCTGAGCCTGGCTTTCCCCCGATGTGGCCGTCGTGGTGGTCTCACTCTTACTGCATGCCGTCATGGAAAAAAGCATCGCTGCCACCATGCACAAAGAAATGATTCTCGTTCTTTTCATGGTCCCCTCCTAAAAAAAGATTTCAAATGCTGATTCCAACATACCAAGAATGTTCGTCTCATTATTGCTTTCTCATATCTTTTTTTACTTTTTCATGCTATAATACGGCATGAAAAGCACTGTCGTATCGTGTTTTTTTGATTCCTGCTTCTTAGCATCGATTTTACGGGAGGAATCGTATGGCCCAGCGATCCAGAAAGATTTCCTATCAGGAGTTTCTTCATCGCGAATATGAACTTCATCACGCCCCCTTTCAGCCGGAGCGGGATTTCTACGAGACCATCCGACGCGGTGATATGAAGAAGCTCTCCACTCTTCTTTCTGAACCTTTTCATAAGAAAGAAGGCCTGGGCGTGCTTTCGAAAGATCCTCTTTCCAATCTGAAATATCACTTGACGATTACCATCGCCATGATCGCCCGCTACTGTCTTTCGGACGGCATGAGCCTTGCCGAGGCGTATAGCCTAAGCGACTACTATATCCGTCTTGCTGATGAAGCCGGATCGCCGGAAGAGCTTTCCGAGATCCATAAGGACATGTGCCAAAGTTATGCACAGAGAATGCAGAAGATAAAAAGGGGCGCCATTACTTCGAAAGCGATCCACACCTGCATCAACTATATCTACGAACACCTTCACACCCGGATCACTGTCGCGACCCTTTCTGAAATCAGTAACCTTTCCGCCCCTTATCTGTCGAGATTGTTTAAAAAGGAGACAGGATATTCTATCAGCGGCTATATTCAGGCAAAGAAAATGGAGACCGCCAAGGCCATGCTCTCTTCTTCAGACTATTCCATCGCCGAGATCTCCGCATCTCTTGCCTTTCCCAGCCAAAGTTATTTCACCAATCTTCTCAAAAAAGATACCGGCCTGACACCGAAACAGTATCGCGACCGGTATGCCGGACATATTACGCCCGAAGAATAATCCATTGTAAAAACATCAGAAAGCAATCAGATGCTGATCAGAAATTGGTATCCGGCTCACCTGCCAGATCACCGGTGTATTCTGTTCTTCTTGTCGGATCCGACTTGGACTCCGAAGTAGAACTGGTCGGTTCCTTTGACTGCCCGTTCGAAGACTCCGCCGGCTCCCCGTTCTTTCCGGACGCCGCCGGTTCCTTCGTTTCCACCGGCTTTCCGTTCTTATCTGTCTGTGAAGAAGACTTTCCGGACGAAGATCCGCCGTTTCCGGACGATTCATTCGTGCCTTTCGGTTCGTCAGGTTCATCGAGCAAAAATTCCCCTTCATCCAGTTTCACACTGGCTGTCGCCTTTGTCCCTTCCTGATCAGGAGTTGGAGTTGATGCAGCTGTACCTTCCCCTTCATCAGAACCTTTCGAATCGTCTTTTTTCGGTGCTTTCGTTTCTCCGGATTTTGTCTCCGAAGTGCTCTCCTTATCGTCTTTTTTTTCAGATGTATTCGAAACCACATCGGAGGTATCCGTTAAGTCGTCTAACTCTCGTCCTGATTTCCCGCCGTTCTGATTATCCACGACAAGAGTCGTGGCTCCGGAAACACCGGTCGTTGTCTCCGACTCTTTCTTGTCTTTATTCCAGCATGCGGTAAGAAAAGCCAGTGAAATAGCTAAGACGATTGCGGTTTTTTTCTTCATTCTTCCTCCCTGTCAGCGAAGATCTTTATACCAGATCTTTCGCGACATATCGATCAATAAGATGTATCACCAGGTCCGGCAAGGCTTCCGTCTACAGGCTGCTTTGCATTTGTGGAATTTGTATCTACACCAAAGTACGCGTCCGCTGCCTGACTATAGCAATACAAAGCTTTACCGAGTAATTGCATTTCCGGTTTTGAATCGTCTTCGATCGCAAACAATGTATAGGAAAGCACACTTGCTGTTACCTTATATGTATTTGTCCCGTCAGAGATTGCAAAAACGTGATCGCAGCTCAGATTCGGTGCGGCAATATTGCTCTTATAGATTGCGTAGCGGTTTGTACCGACTTCCTCGGCATCGTACTCATTGCCATCGAGGTAGAACTTGTACTGATCCACAGAACGCGTACCATCCAGATTAAATGTAATACGAAGCGTGTTATCCGAATCAAAATCAACTCGGATGGAAGCACCCTTCACACCATCCGGTTTTGTGCCGCTCGTCTTCACTCCGTATGTTTCCTTCATTTCCTCAGTGACTGTCAGATTCTGCACTTCTTCCGGGAACCGGTTGCTTCCGGAAACATTTCCATGAGCAAATCTTCTCTGTGCCGCCCGGCCATACGCATCGAACATCTCGGCAAGTTTTCTCATCTCGGAAGACGCACTGCTGTCATTCATCATGTTATTCGCATAATTATATGCAGTATAAGTAGATGTGTTGTTTGAATACATACCATAGGTGCCATTACTATCTTTGTTGGAAAGAAAAAGCTCGCTTCCGTCAACAGAATCCTTGATGGTTAATACAATATTATCCGAGTACTCAGGCGCGGAGATCTCACAATCGATCCAGACTTTTCCGTCTCCGGCATCTTTCCAGCTGCTTCTCGGTACATTTGTTGTTCTTACGATCACATCACCATCTGCTCCGGGATAGCTCTGTACAAACACAGCAACTGCATCTTCATCAGAACTGAGCGCATCCGATATCTTAACTTCAAAACGCAGATTCAGTTTTCCGGAGAAAACAACATTTTTCGATTCCACAAGTGCATCAAATCCGGAACCGCAGACGAAGCACTTTCCGGGAATACCAGGAGCATGCGCTTCCTCATCAAATGTTGCTCTGCAATCCGGGCATGCCTTTGCATGATAACCATTACCCAGATCCACAACCGACTGGTGATTATGACTGCACTGCTCGATTACTACGGATTCATTCAACGCACAATCCAGAACATCCCGGGTAATTTCAGTTGTATTCTCATCAATGATTTTCGAAATGCGGGCATCCGGATAAATCAAAATAGCTGCATCAGAAAGAGTGGTGGCATCTTCATCTGCATTACACAAAAGAGCTTTTCCTCCTGCTCCATTTTCCGTTCGGATCGTCATTTCTGCTTTATCACTGATTTCAATGACAGTCTCTCCATCACTATATACCGGAGAAGCGCCTGCGCCATTTCCAATACCTGCAGCGCCATCTTCACTTGTAACTGTGAACCGTCTATCTGTAGCCGCAACCGAAATCTTTCCGCAACTGCCACCAAGACCGCCGCCGATGCCGGCCGCACCGCCTTTTCCGGCAGCGGTTACAGCAGCACCGGTGATACTGATTTCACCCGAATTACTGTAGCGTCCACCACCAATACCGGCACCGCCATCCTCACCACCGGTAGCGTTCAATGAACAATATCTATCTGCATCAATAACAATTTTCCCAGGCTCAGCTGCAGAAACGACTCCTTCTCCAAAAGCACCTGTACCGATCGCCGCAGCACCGGTTCCGGCATCAATATTATACGAGCCGCTGCAAATCGTGATCGCACCATTCACTTCATTTTCATTTCCGCCAATGCCGGCCTGACCGGCTTCGAGATTCGTCCGGAAAATCTGTACATAGACTTCATCACTGACAGTATAGATCGTCAGAGAAGATCCCGGTCCCACGTGAATTCCTTTGTTAAAGTACGTCGTCTTACCAACCAGAAGTGTTACATCCCCTGTGACTTCAATACGATCATTGAATCTCATATTGTAGGTATTGCAATAATACCATCCGCTCGTCCATGTGGTTATAGAAAGATCAACCGCAGTATAATCTGTCTCGATCGTCTTATTCTCGCTCTTGTATCGATACGTTAATGTGCCGTGCTGTGTCTGTGCATTACCGGCATCTTTTTCCAGTTCACCCGCACCAACAAAAGGAAGAGTGATATCATCCCCGTCTTTTGCCAAAACTGTAGCTGGAACTGCCCCAAACAACATCGTCGTACTAACGAAAGTCGCAATAATACGCTTCATATCTTTCTTCATTACCCAAAACCTCCATGTGATGCAATCGCATAAGCATCCAGATATATAAAAACCCTTGATACATTATAGTACACATATTTATACACGTCTATAATAAAAGGGCAGTCATCACTGACTGCCCTTTCAAGGAAATGCTTTAACCAGATCAAAGAAGATCAGTTATTCCCGTTTTGTTTTTACGGGACATCGTACTCATCACCAGAGTAGGTAACCACATCTCCTTCTTCAAACTGATGCACCTCAAGTTTTAGTTCCTCATACATTTCTTTCATAAAGGCCTCCTTGTCTCAATCAGTTCTATTTTCCGAAATAGGCTTTCGCCTTGAAGCAATAATCCCACAGGGCTTTGCAAAGGTTTACAGTATCTTCATTCGTATTGGCATCAATCGCGATCAGCGCGTAGGACAATACGCTGGCTTTTACTGTATAGGAATTTCCGTCCGCATCGGCAATACTGAAACCATACTTATAGTTAAGATTGGGAGCAGCGATATTCTTAACAATAATCGCATACTTATTCTTTCCGACCTGCTCCGGCTCAACCGGACTTCCACCGAGAGAGAAGGTATAGTCACTCAGTGAAGCACCATCTTCGAGTGTAAAAGCAACGCGGAGATCATTTCCTGCTTCGAAGTTGACCTGAATAGAAGCCTTCACCAGACCATTCACGTCATCCCGGGTACCGGTAGTTTCAACCTGATTGGCTGCCCGCTGATCATCATAAATGTATACGGTCGGATTGGTAAATCCTACTTCGAGGTTATCTCCATAAGCGAATTTCTTCTGTGCACATGCTCCATAATATCTCAACGCATAGACCAGCTGATTGATTGATGTATCTCCAGTCTTTGCCTCAATATAACTTAAGATAGAATACTCGGCACCATTCGGAGATTCTTCATTTGCCCCGTGATAGTTATCTCCACTGATATGACGGAACAATACAGTATTTCCTTCACCGTTATACACACGTACAGTGACTACATCCTGATACTCCGGAATCGGAACAGGATAATAGTAGTAATAATCTCCATTAGATGCAACACCCTCGGTGATTGGAACTTTCACCTCGTCTTTACCTTCCTGAATGAAGGAGATATAGGCGCCCTCATCTTCCCACAGCTCCTGGGAAATATCCATAGTATAACGGATCTGAAGAACGCCTTCAAAGACTACTGTCTTTTCCTTCAAAGTAGCTACTACTGCATAATCAAATGTGGCGATCAACGTTACATTCTTAGTGATTACAGATGTAAAGTCGAACGGATTACCAGTTTCCTCGTCGATCCAGCATACAAAACGCATACCTTCTTCTGCTTCCGGATCTGCAGGCTTAGTAAGCACAGAATCGATCGAAACTGTTTCAGAAGATTCAACATTATTTACAACGTAAGTTACGGTACACTCGGTAGAAACGGTCTTATGTGCACCACAAAGTGAACACTCATCTCCATCACCAAAGTTGTGATCTTCATAACCCAATACTGTCCGGCAATATCCGCAAAGAACTTTGTGCTGTGTCGATGTATATGTTTCACAACGGGAGTCAGCTTCGTGGTCACAGTTAGTAATGTAAATATCAGATTCCTGGTTACAAATGGAAACATTGTACGCAGGTACATAGTTGTCATTTTCATTCTTATAAGTAATTTTTGCAGAATCAAAGATGCTTATACTACCTACAATACCTGCTGTACCACCCTGACCTTTTGCTTTAATATAACTCGTGAATGATCTAATGGTGATTTCTCCAGGCTGCCCGGAAACTGCATCTTTTCCTGCTCCAATCCCAGGAGCATTCGCTCCACCATTGGCAACAATATCGTTAATACTATTAATCGTGATCGCACCATTTGCCTCAGTATTATTACCGCCAATTCCAGCACTGTTTGCAGGTGGAGTAGAAATATTCAAACCTGCATAGGAAGCATCCGCAGCTTTATAGATAGTCAACGCCGAACCAGAAGGAACATGAAAGCCTCCGTTGAAA
The DNA here is from genome assembly GCA_902794115.1 of Oscillospiraceae bacterium. Taxonomy (GTDB): domain Bacteria; phylum Bacillota; class Clostridia; order Saccharofermentanales; family Saccharofermentanaceae; genus Scatonaster. The sequence goes on along the minus strand of CADBGD010000051.1, from coordinate 6,663 downwards.
CTTACATATCCAGCTACTACAAGCTTAACATCACCTATTACATTGACACGTCCTGATGGCGCGGAATTTATCACGTACCAACCATCAGTCAAAGTAGCGGTTGACGGAATCGGTTTGCAATCTGCAGTATGCTCATCTCCGTTTTCGTCCACATACGTTACAGCCGTCGTATCTTCCGCAAACACAGTCGCGGGCACGAGTCCGATCAGAAGCGATACGCTTAAGACCGCAGCTGCAAGTGCTTTGAAACCTTTTTTGTGTTTCATATACTTTCTCCTCCTCATTTACCGGCTTTGCACCGATAAGTCTCATATCTTATGCAAGAAGAGATACCTCTCCTAATTTGACATTCTATTACGTTCATGACACGAAGTCTATTACTAATCTGTTAAAAATACTTTTCTGATGTCCTTTTTTCCTTGTGCAAAATGAAAAGGACTGCCGTTATAGCAGTCCTTCTCGACTCTGTTTCACTTTTTTGCTCTTTCTGTTTACATTCGAAATGAGGCATTCGAGAAAGAATATCTTCTACTTACTCTGCCTCGATCCGAGAAACCAGCTCCTGATAAAATTCTGGGCAGTCTTTTTCCAGACGGACGGGACGGCCTTCCATATTCAGAAAGCAGTGCTCGGATTTTGCCTGGCAGACCAGTTTTCCGTCAGCATTTTTCATATCATAGCCGAGAGTCAGACGAACGCCTTTACAAGCCAGGATCTTCACCTCGATCGACACTTCCTCCGGAAATGTGGTAGTGCCTTTGTAGTGGACTTCGATGGAGACAACTGGGGATGCGATCCCGGTCTCTTCCAGTTTATCGAAATCCCAGCCGATCTTACTTAAATAGTCCACACGGGCTTCTTCCATCCACCGCACGTAGTTCGAGTGGTGGGTGATACTCATTTTATCTGTTTCGTAATACTGTACTTTATGCACATAAGGCGCAACTTGCTTCATAGGACATGCCATCCGATCTCTTTTTTTCTATGTAAGTATACAGAAAAAGAACAGGCCGTGAAAGCCTGTTCTTTTAAGAAAAGTTCATTGATTCGATCTTTTATCCGGCGGGTCCGAATGAATCCGCCGGATCAGAATTTGCCGGCGTATTCGGATCTACCTTGCAGGCGCAGATTTACCCGATCGGTTCGAAATCCGCTGCTCCATGCTTACAGAGCGGGCAGACGAAATCGTCCGGAAGCTCATCGCCTTCGTAGACGTATCCGCAGACCTTACATACATAGCCTTTCTTTCCTTCTGTTTCCGGCTTCGGCTTAACGTTCTTCTGGTAGTAGGTATAGGTCATGGTCTCCTTGTCGCTTAAGACACGGGCTTCGGTCACGGAGCAGATGAACATACCGTGGGTATCCAGATCCACATAATCTTCCACCTTCAAAGACATGAAGGAATTGATGTATTTCGGGAGGAACACAAGGCCGTTATCCGCACGGAGGATATTCTCGCAATCGGCAAACTTATCCACATTTCTGCCGCTCTGGAAACCGAAGTTCTCGAAGACCTTGAACGGAGCTTCGACAGACAGGCAGTTCACATTCATGACACCGGTCTGCTTGATGACGTGATGGGAATAGTTCTGCTTGTTGATCGTAACCGCGATCCGGTTCGGGGTGTTGGTCACCTGAGTAACCGTGTTGACGATCAGGCCGTTATCCTTCTTTCCGTCATTGGAAGTCACCACATAAAGACCATAGCCGATATTAAAGAGCGCGGTCAGATCATTCTTATTGGCTGTATCTTCCTTCTGCGCCAGATAGTCCTGACAAAGCTCCTTGGCAAGTGCATCCACCTGGGCCTTGGATTCATCGTTCAATGCCGACATGATCTTGACGTTATTCTCGGTATAGGTAATATTCTTACTCTTTTCCAGCATGGCCTTCATGGTGCGGATCGCCTGAGGCGCCCAGGAACCGTTCTCGATCATGGCAATGGTCTTGTTCTGGAACTGTCTTTCTGTCAGGTGATGGATGAATTCACGCATGAATGGGAATACATCAGCATTATAAGTTGTGGTCGCAAGTACGATGCGTCCATAGCGGAATGCATCTTCTACGCACTCGGCCATATCTTCTCTAGCCAGATCATTGACCACCACCTTCGGGCAGCCGTTCTCCTTCAGTTTATTTGCCAGAAGCTCTACTGCCGCCTTGGTATGTCCATAGACAGAAGTGTAGAAAATAGCGATACCGTCGGTTTCCACACCGTAGGAAGACCAGGTGTCATAAAGCTTCAGATACGGAGAAAGATCTCCTGTCAGCACCGGTCCGTGCAAGGGGCAGATAGTCTTGATCTCCAGGTTTGCCGCCTTCTTCAGCACTGCCTGCACCTGGGCGCCGTATTTCCCGACAATACCGATATAGTAGCGGCGTGCTTCACATGCCCAGTCTTCTTCCACATCCAGCGCACCGAATTTTCCGAATCCATCCGCACTGAAAAGCACTTTGTCAAAGGCATCGTAGGTCATGATGACTTCCGGCCAGTGGACCATCGGAGCGGTCACAAAATGGAGTACGTGCTTTCCGAGCGGGAGTTCATCGCCCTCACCGACGATGATCCGGCGGTCTTCGAATTCCGTACCGAAGAAGTTCTTCATCATGGTAAAGGCCTTCTGGGAAGAGACGATCTCCGCCTTCGGATAATTCTTCATGAAGTTCAGGATATTCGAAGAGTGGTCCGGCTCCATGTGCTGAACAATCAGATAATCCGGGTCCTTGCCGTTCAGTGCTTTTTCCAGATTATCGAGCCATTCATGGGTGAAATTCTTATCCACCGTATCCATGACGGCCACCTTATAGTCGCAGATCACATAGGAGTTATAGGCCATGCCGTTAGGAACCACATACTGACCTTCGAAAAGATCGATCTGATGATCATTGACGCCCACATACTTAATATCGTTACTGATGAACATACACGTTCTCCTTTTCTTTATAGAAGGAGCGTCCGCATCGCGTTGGCGGACGCCCCCTGTTCGTCATTTCTCCGGAAAGCACGACCGCACTTTCCGCTTTGGACTTTCGGATACTTTTTCTTACTTAAAGTATCTGTCCAGAAGTCCCTTCAGAGCCTTGCCGTGACGGGCTTCATCTCTGGCCATCTCATGAACGGTGTCATGGATCGCATCAAGGTTGTTCTTCTTTGCGCAGGTGGCAAGTTCTGTCTTACCGGCTGTCGCACCGAACTCGCAGTCCACTCTCCAGGCCAGGTTCGCCTTGGTGGATGCCTTCATGTTCGGCTCCAGATCCTCACCGAGAAGCTCGGCAAACTTGGCTGCATGCTCGGCCTCTTCGAAAGCGGCCTTCTCCCAGTAAAGTCCGATCTCCGGATACCCCTCGCGGTAAGCGATACGGGCCATGCAAAGATACATACCGACCTCGGAGCACTCACCTGTGAAATTCGCCTTGAGCTGATCGAAGATATACTTCTTGTCTTCCTCGGAGATATCCGGGTTATTCTTTACTGTCTGGGCATATACGCCAAACTTATGCTCGGCAGCCAATCCCATTTCTGCTTCCATCTTCTTAAAAGCGGCCTTCTTGGCTTTGCATACCGGGCACTCATCCGGAGCTTCCTCACCCTCATACACATAACCGCAAACTGAACAAACAAACTTTTCCATACGTTTAATCTCCTTCGTTCTTTGATGATAGATACGGATCCGGCTCCCCTTAGGCCCCGGCCTCGATCTCCTCGTTTTCCTGACACTCCGGACAGAGTCCGTCAAACTGAAGTGAATATCCCTGGATCTTATACCCGGATGTATCGGACAGCATCGAGCCCAGTTCCTTCACCGGCATCGTCACATCCGCCACTTTTCCGCAGGAACTGCAGTGCACGTGATAATGGGGAAAGGTCTGGTGGTCGAAGTGGTCGGCGCCGTTGTTGATGCGGATGCGCAGCGCCTCCCCCGAATCTGCAAGTTTATTGAGGATACGATACACTGTCGCCCGGGAGATCGTCGGGTAGGTGCTCTGCACTTCGGCGACCACTTCATCAGCGGTGGGGTGATTACACATCCGGATCAGCGTCTCATGCACGATCCGTTTCTGCAATGTATTTCTCTCCTGCATATCCGGCTCCTTTGCCAAGTAGATTCTTCGGAATATCCTTCGGAAAGATGATGTCTTTCCGTCTGGAATGTCCTCTTGTTATTGATACTAAATCTCATTAGGGATTTTGTCAAGCATTTTCTTTTCTCTAGAATCTGTCCTGTTTTAATATTTTTAGAGACGTATTATAATATTTTTTGATTTTGCGTATGAAAGACAGATGTTTGGGGATGAAACAGCTTTTGGGAGGACAGCAATGTCAAAGAAATGGACACGTGTAGCAGGAATCGTTTTAAGTGGAAGCATCCTCGTTTCCGGACTGAGTCTGAGCGGATGTAAAAAATCATCTTCGAAAAAGAAGAACCGGGATCAGAGTGAGACCCTCGATGAGCTGGAAGGAAAAACAATTGAATCGGAAGAATCCGAGGAAACCGAAGCCTCCACGACCCGCGTTCCCTCCAGTTTTTCCACCCGTCCAAAAGCACCGTCGGCAGGTTCCACATCGGATCCGTCTGATCCATCTTCTTCCTCTGCTCCTTCCGCACCGATGACGCCGAAGGACGAAGCCTTGGCCCGTGCTTACCAGCTTGGGATCCCGGAATCCGACCTTCGTGAGAAATATGATCTCTTTTTGAAATACTGTGATATCGTCGACAAAAATGCGGCACTTTTCGAGTTCCGCGGGTATGTGTATCACCTCTTCCCTATCGTGGCGGATAACTTAAAAAGTGAAAATGAAGAATACTTCTTTAACCAGCTTGCGAATCTCAACTTTGTAATCAAACCCATTGACGGAAATGCGGCTGCTTCCTATGCTCCCTGGGCCAACCAGGTCACCGTAGGCACCCACTACTCCAGCAGTTCCACAGTTGATCAGGACGCCGGAACCATCTACCATGAGCTGATCCATTTTATCGATTATTCTATCGAGCCCGGGGATTGTACGGTAGTTTACGTAAACGACAAGATCGGCGTTTACGAAGAACTCAGCGACACGGATAAATACCATGTGCAGGCTTTTCTCAGCACAAGTGTACTGACCGAAGGCGGAGCAGAGCTTTTCATGGCGAAATACCTGACCCATACCCCGCTTGCCGTCCTCTATAGTCAGCCCACCTCCTTTGTCGCTGCACTGGAATATATAATCGGAAGTGATGCACTTAACGAACTCTTCTTCAGTTATGACACTCCTGCCCGCTTTGCCAAACTTTTATCCGAGAACGGGTTTTCGGATAAAGAAATCAAAAAAGTCATGAATGCCAGTTCTGCCATGACATACATGACAAATTCGGATGATTCCATTTCTCTGCAGGATGTATTGATCCGCCTTTATACTTCTTATCGGGGCACAGATTTCAAGGAGGATCCCGGTTTTCTAAATCTGCTTCAAGGCGTAAATCGCGACAGCGATAAAACGTCTTCGGAAAATGCAGATGCGATCAATTCATTTGATAATCCTCTTGACAGAGACAACAACCAGTTTGTCGACTACATTGCATCGCTCTATACGGAAGAGGCAGAAGTCACTCTTTTCTACCATCGCTTTATACCGACATATGTGGATGGAAAACTTTGGTACATGAATAATGTCTCCGTTTTCTGTCCGCATAGCGGTACCTATGATAACTTCGCCTTACAGATCGACTATGATTTTTCCTCCGGCACCATCGTCTCTGCCAACCGGTACGGTGAATGGCTCCCGAAAGATCCGATCCCGAAGATCAGTGTCGATAATGCTACACAGGCATCCGCACTTCGGAATCAGCTCTTAAACGATAATTCCGAAGCGCATAACCAGAAAGACCGGTATGGGGAAATATCGGATCTGAAGGATCTTTATGACCGCGCGATGGAGATCGGAAACCGATATGGTGTGGAGATCTATATCGCAGACCTCGTAACGGAAGACCGCTTTCACTCAGGCGAGGCAAAACAGCTCCTTGATAAGGAAACCATCTCTTCCACGCTCGATACACTGGATAGTGTTCTCTCTCTTTATCCGGAAGACTATTTTGACCAGATGGCCTTCTCGTATTTCTCCGGAATCCGTTTTTATATCTATGGCGGAAAGCCGGATACATGGTCACCGGAAACGATCTATGAACCTGACGAACAAAAATACTATCACTCCATTTTCCTGAATGTAAGCGAGGAAGATAAAGTCTTCGGCATGAAGCAATTACGGGAAAAGTATTTTTCACAGTTTGATACGCTCACCTGTAATCTGATCTCAGAGATATGGCGTGTCACTGAAAAACACTTCCGTCTTTATAACGAACATTTTTCCGACCCGTTTTTTACCGAAGATAAATGGTGCGACGGCGCCAACTATCCGTATTGCAACTATGCCGGCGACACGCTGGATGCCATTCTGGATCACTGGGAGCAGGATACCAAGATGGAGTATTTCCTTTTGCGGGAGTGTCTCGTTTCAGAAGATACCGACCGGACCTTGATGAATGCCTACATGATGCTCACGGCTCTTTCCATGAAAAATGAAGGAAATCTCACAAGCGTGGTTTCCGGTCCCAAGGTCCTTGACGGAAACGGAAACAGTGTTGTGCTGTGCGAAAGCCTCACTCCGGAATGCCAGAAAAAAGC
>CADBGD010000050.1 GCA_902794115.1 Oscillospiraceae bacterium | reverse complement strand
AAGCTCCTGATACTGACAACTGCAAGAATAGCCGCAATTATAAATACCAATGAAGCTGTGATCCATTCTGCTGTGGTCATAATGGTTTACCTCCACAAAATCTTGCTTCTCTCGGGAACAACTCAAAATCTTCTGATTTGACATTATGCCACTCATAGTAAGATCCTATTATGTCTCCAAATACAGCACCGTACATTTTTCTTCCCTTAAACAAAAATACTGATAATTTAACTGTCTGCAACAAACCACTGATCCATTGCAGGTCCGGCGTCTTCGTTCGGGCGTACCCTGAAGCCGAATTTCTCGTAGAAAGGCTCTTTACCCTTTGCAGAATTCAAAGTCAGTTTCACTTTATACCCGGGCTTCATATCATTCTTAAGTCTTTCGATACATGACTCAACAAGTTTCCTGCCAATGCCCTGTCCCTGATATGAAGGATCGACAATAACATCCGACAGGAAAGCTATATATCCGCCGTCCCAAAGGAGCCTTACAACTCCAATAGCTTTCCCATCATCTCTTACGCATAAAACCATATATGCATTGTCAATACAAGCCTGTGCCTCTTCAAGTGGGAATTGAACCCAACCAACCATCTTCCGAAGATTCATATATTCTTCTGATGTAATCTGATCAACGTATCTTATCATCCTCTGATTACCTCACATAAATTCCATAATTGATATTTTCCCGACAAAGACAAATGCCTCCGTCGGGATTGATTATATCATCTACCACATTCGGCTGTATATCGACATGTCCATGAGCTTGCCTTTGACCTCTCTAGGTTACATAAACATAGTTTGGCTATATGATATAATGATCTTGTTCAGCCGGCCTTTTAGTTTCTTAGGAGTTATATATGGCAGATGATAACGGGGTAAAAAAGACATCCACCATGCCCGGGAATGAGCGTACATGTCCGAATTGCGGCGGCATCCTTACCTATGATCCCAGTTCGAGGAAACTGCATTGTTCTCTTTGCGGAAAGTACAAAGAGATAGATAACGGAAAGAAGGGTAGTTTCAAGGGCGTAGCATATAAAGACATACTTAACTCCAACAGAGGAACACCGGGAGATAAAGCGAAGCTTCTTTCATGCGCCAACTGCGGAGCTGAATTGATCTATGATTCAACGCAGGTGTCCGGCACCTGTCCGTTCTGCGGTTCCACAAACCTGGTTGCTTCTGCCCTGACCGGAAGCATCATGAGCCCGAACGGAATTATTCCTTTTTCTATAGACGAAAATAGAGCAAAAGAGTCTTTTTACAAACATTTGAATAGACAACTCTTGTTTCCGAACGTAAAGCATTATGTCCTCGAGAAGCTGTTTCCTGTCTATCTTCCGTATATCAGTTTCGATTCCGATACTGAATCTGAATATGTGATCGAAATCGGGTATCGCGACAGAGATAGCGGGAATATTACTTACAAGCCCTGCAGTGGATTCTACAAAAGATCTTTTTCTGACATTACAGTATTGGCCAGTTCAAAGACAAAGAACGAGCAGATAAACAAAATCAGGAATTTCTACCCGTCATCCATACTTCCTTTTCATCCGGGTTATATGGCCGGATACTATGCGGAACGAAATTCAATGACACTGAAACATGCTTTTGAAGTGGCCCAGTATGATATGAGCGATGTACTGAATGTAGTCATTCCTGAGCATGCGGTACGTGAATTCAAAGGTGACAAATACAGAAACTTGGAGTATGAGACCGAATATAGTAATACCAACTATAAATGCATTCTTGCTCCGTTCTATCTTGCTTCGTTTTCTTACAAAGGCAAGAAGTATGATGTGGCAATAAACGGAGAAACGGGGGAAGTTGCCTGTGAAATTCCTTTTCCCCGTAAGATGATTATTGCCATACTGATTATTCTGGGAATCCTTGCAGCCGCTTTCCTGACCTTTCTGTTCTTCAGATGAATTTGTAACGAAACGCGCATGCCGGTCGTCTAACATATAGATTCGTGTTAGGAAGTATGAAGGAGAAATGGTTATGAAGAAGTTTCTGGCAGGATGTATGGCGGTGCTGATGCTCAGCATGGCGGGATGCGCGTCGAAAGAAGAGACCGCGAAGAAGAAAACGACCACCGGCACAAAAGAGAGTACAGAGTCGACATCCGCTACGGAGGTAACGACCGAACCGGAGGAGACATCGGACACACAAAGCAGCGAAAGTGAATCGCAGGATACAGATCCGACGAAGAAACCGGATGCCACCAGTGATCCGGGAACGACGGTGTCCGTTGTCACGAGTGGAGCCGACGATGCGGAGGGGACGCTGAAGATCTTTATCGACGGAGAGGAAAAAGAGATTCCTCTTTCCGGCTATACAAGCAGTACGGATCCGATCTTTATCCTTGACGGATATTATGAAGAATCCGGCGGTACGACCGATGCGATGCAGAATGCCAGAGAAAAATATCTCAAGATCATCACAGATGAGTGGCCGATGAATATCACGAAGGATCTCGATCTTCCAGATGAGATCGAAGGTATCGCGGTGACCTGGTCAAGTTCCGATGAGTCGGTCATCGATTCCACCGGCAAAGTCACTCGTCCTTTCGAAAGAAGTCAGTATGTGATCCTGACGGCGACCTTTACCGAGCAGGGCAGAACGATGACGCTGCGTGAAGTTTTCCGTGTTGCGAGAAACATGTATGACAGCATCGGTGTGAAGGATCTTCTTTCTCTCGACGACGGGTATATCTGGCCGGAGAATATCGGTGAACAATATGAAGAACTGAAAGGTTCCGAAGGCGCCTGGTATATATTCGAGTATTTCGACGATATCGTGTTCTTCGATCCCTATCCGGATGATATGCTCATCTATGACAATTCGGAAGGTCCCTGGATCGGTTACCTCCTCGGCGGGCAGTTCTCGGATCCACGTGTAGATACCGCCGGCGAAGCGTATCTCTGTATCGCATCGCTTCGAAACATCCTCGGCTTTGCCGGTCAGTTCGACCAGCTGAAACTCGATGTGGTATATGACACCATGGGGGATGTCACCTATGACTTCATGCAGTGCTATCAGGGTGTGCCTGTGCAAGGCGCATTTGTCCGTGTCATCAGCAGTTACTGGAGACCCTTCACGACGATCAATCTTAACCTCCTGAAGATCCCGAAAGGATTCTCGACGACGCCGGGAGTAACGGCGGATCAGGTGATGGCCGACCATGATCTCTCGAATGCGGACCTGATCATCTTAGAAAGAGATGGAGAGGTGAAACTGGTATACCACGGCTATCGGAGCCGGGCATCAGAATCGGTATATGTCGATGCGCTGACGGGCGAAGAGATCGGTTCGTATTCTACGGTTATTTCCTGATCATCACCCTAAAAGAGATAAAACCATCTCCGTCAGAGTGTGATACAATCCCTATTGACAAAGGCCATATCATATCAGATGGTTTTGGGCAGGGGGTAAAAAGATGAAATCAATGAAGAAACTGGTATCGCTCTTTCTTTGCGGTACATTGGCTGTATCTGCTTTCGGATGCGAGGCAAAGTCAGAGAAGAAAGATACCACAAAGGAAGACAGTAAGGTCGAGACGGAAGAGAAAGAAGAGATTTCTCCGGAGTCGGAAGAGACGGAAACGGAGGCAACAGAGGCTTCTTCTGAAGAATCTCAGACAGAGGAGACCACAGAAGCTACTGAAACAGAGGCAACGACGACCACAGAGGCTACTGAGCCCGAGAAGAAGTATTTTGATTTCAGTAATCTCTACGGAAGATCCTCGATCAGTTCCCGTAGCGGCTCGAAGTATTATGAGAAGAGCGGTATGGGTGAAGGCTCGGTTGTTGCCGGCGATTGGGGTGTATATATTTTCCCCGAGAACTACACGTTTATTACCGAATGGCATGAACAGCAGAGCATGATCGATCCGGAGGAAACCGAGACCTTCCCTGACTATAAAGTGAGTTATCCCGTTATCGATAACGGGATCGGCTACGAGTTTAAGTGCACGATCTGCTATCCGGATATCGTAAGCAGCGAGGGTTCTCTTTCCGGTAAGAAATACGAACTCATCGAAGCAGAAGAAAGCGATCCGAATGAGGGTAATCCGCACGTGAGATGTACGTATCTTGCCGAAGACGGGAAAACATACAGAGCCGGAAATCTTCTTTCTGCTGATGAGGAGAGCTGTATCTATGATGAAGACGGAAATCCGTGCTTTGCCATTTTCGAAAATGTAACCGTCCTGATCCCATATGACCTGGCAGGAGACTTTTATGATAAGTTTATCAAGCCCGCCATGGACGGAACGATCACGCAGTTCGGGTACAGCATTGCCAATTGCTATAAGCTCCGGTTTGATGAGCATGGCATCATGTCCGTTATGGAATTCTATAAAGGGGATCACATGGGATACTGGAAGCTCGACGAGCCGCGTTTCGAAGGCATGGCCCAGCTTTATGTGGTGCGGGATGAGTATGTGTCGGAGTATTATGCACCGGATATCGAAGTCCTCTTTGATGCACCTTATTCGATTACTGACACCACCGGAGAAGGAAAAAGCAACTGATAAGGATATCGCCTCTCGGCTTTTCGGGAGGCGATATTTGACTTACGAAGGTATGATCGGTCTTGAGGATTTCCTTCCACATATTTATGACCTGATTGTCGAAAACGACATTTCGTATCAGGATACTTTTGTCATGTCGGATAAAAGCAGTGAGGTCTTAGGTGAAGAAGAGACCCAGGCCCGGATTACAAAGCTTCTTTCCAGTATCCGTGAAGAGGCCGGAGATCTCGTCGGTTCCCTTCTTGGAAAAAGGTATGACCTGGATCTTATATTCAAGGAGATCCTGGAGGAGAATAGTAAAGAATACCGCGAGACACTTTCCTGACAAGGGTGTTCATCGACAGGGAAAATGCTATAATCAAAAAGTAGAACGAAGGAGACAACGGCGTTTCATCTTTAAAAGATGAGACGCTTTTGTTTAAGTAGGAGAAGAGTATGGAAAAACCGATCATTGGCGTAATGCCTTTATGGGATGATGAAAAAGAGAGTATCTGGATGCTGCCTGGCTATTTCGATGGTATCATCGGGGCAGGCGGGACGCCGATCATGTTCCCGTTCCTGAAAGAGGAGAAGGATCTTCAGAAGCTTGTGGATCTCTGTGACGGGATTCTTTTTACCGGCGGCCACGATGTCTCACCTGAACTATACGGCGAGAAGCCGCTTGAGGGTGTCGGAAGCTGTAAGATGCGCGATGATATGGAGAAGATCGTCCTTAATATGGCCATTGAGAAGAATAAGCCGGTTCTCGGCATATGCCGAGGAATCCAGTTTATCAATGCCGCCCTCGGAGGAACCCTCTATCAGGATCTTCCGACACAGCTTTCATCCAAAACAGACCACCACCAGACCCCGCCGTACGATGTTCCGGTGCATTCGGTGGAGATAAAGAAGGATTCTCCGCTCTATGGATGCCTGAATACGGAGAAGATCCAGGTCAACAGCTACCACCATCAGGCGGTAAAGGATGTAGCTCCCGGCCTTCAGGTAATGGCAACAGCAGAGGATGGCCTCGTAGAGGGACTTTATATGCCGGATCACCGCTTCTTATGGGCAATCCAATGGCATCCTGAGTTCTCGTATCTTAAGGACGAGAACAGTCAGAAGATATTCCGTGCTTTTATTGATTCCGCAAAAGGCCGCTCATGAATGAGTGGCCTCTTTTCTTTAGGCTCTGGTATAATCTGATCAGGAAGTAACAGAGGATCGCACGTTCAGAGTATGTTTGGGCTGTTTAGAAAGAAAAAAGAAGAGAAGAAGGAGACGATAAAGGCGGCATCGAAGGGTTCTGCCGGTGTGAAGTCTGCGCCTTCTCCTTCTAAGCAACCTTCGGAACGTGAGCGGCTGGATATGGCGATGTCGAGATTAGCCCAGGACGAAGAGTATTGCCTCAGCTGGGTCTATACATTTCTTCCTTCACAGGATAAGAAGATCGTAAGAGATGCCGCCATCTCGGTCGCGAAATATGTCCGCCCGCTGGAAACCGCAGCATTCTTCCGGTTGAACGACAGCTTCCGGCAGACCACATCTATGGAGTGGAGTATCGACTGGAAGAGAGTCGATCTTTCCCGGTTGGAACTAAGCATCGGAGATGAAGAGGTATTCTTGTGGATCGCAAGGCTGGGTACATTTCATCCCAACGGCTATTTCCGGGAAGGCTGCGTACGGCGATTATCTTCGGATCCGGAGTCCTATATGTTCCTGCTTCTTCGCCTGAATGACTGGGTATTAGAGGTGCGGCAGGCTGCCAAGGAAGCCTGTATGGATCTTTCGGATAAAGACTTTGACGGACTAGCGGCCAGCCTTTCCGCGCTGGAAAAGGTGAGAAAAAGCGACCGACGGGATTTCTATGTGATCCGAAAACTCGATGATGCGATCAGCGCACGTATGCGGGAATTGGAACCGGACATTAACTGGCAGAAGATCAGAAAATACGATACACAGACAAGATGGGCGTTATACCGGCTCCTTCTCCAGAATCAGAAACTAAGTCAAGAAGAAGTCTATTCTCTTCTTTCCCGCGAGAAGGATTCCAAGTGTCTATTGCAAATCATGCGTGAATTCATCGAGCACTATGAGCTGTCCGAAGAGGAACTGGATTCTTTCCTGGAGCATAAGAGCCTGATCGTACAGCGGCATGCGCTGGAACAGAAATATAAGCTTCTTGGGAAGCCCTGGGAGGGGATCGAGAAGAAGCTGCTTTCTCGCTCCTCACATATCCGAGAGTCCGTGCGTTTTATTCTTCGAAAGCACACGGATTTTGATGTTCGTGCTTTCTATATCGAGAATCTGAAATCAGATAAAAGCGGAAACAGTATCCTGGGCCTGGGTGAAACCGGGGAGAAGGAAGATGCGGAGCTTCTGAAACCGTATCTGGAAAGCCCGGAAGCGAGGATCGTGAAAAATACGATCCATGCCATGAGCATGCTTCTAAAAGATGAGTCGGACAAAGTGCTTGTTAGGTTTCTTTCGGATCCGCGTACGCCTGTGATGTTACAGGCAGCCAGGGAGATCGCAGCTAACGGGATCCGGGTCGGTGCGGACAGGATCTTTGCGCTTCTGGAGAAAGAAGAGGAGCCGCTACGAAGAAGAAAACTGGTGTTCATTCTGGGACGGGAGGACTACTGGGCACGACTGCCGTATCTTCTGATGCTCTTTAACGATCCGGACGAGTATATCCAAATGATAGTGAAACGAAAGATTGCGTGGAAGAACTACTATGCGCATGTAAGCAGAGAACATGCGGAATGGATCGAGAAGATCCTTGAAGATGAGAAATATCAGATCCCGGAGAAGGTCAAGGAGCGTGTACGCTTTAACCTGAAGTATGTGGTGAAGTGATCTAAATGCTCATGGGGGTAGAAGATTTTACACCCGGCATCGCCCATCCTATGGAGATGAAAGAGGACGAAGTATTACTGTGGCAGAAGTACTTCCTCGAGCATGATCTGGAACCGGCTTTCTGCCAGATGGACGAACCTGTCTACGATCCGGAGAAACTTTCCGAAAACAGATATGAGAAGAAGTGGATCTGGGCAAGTGATCTGGAGGATAAGAAGGAGTTCGGTATCCGCTGCTACTGGACAGATCCGCACTATGCGAACTCCGTGAAGCTGGAGATCAAGGATTTTGAAGTGGAACTGGTGCCGGAGGGAGAAATGGAATACTTCCCGCAGATCTCAGATGTATGGGTAACCATCCGGCGTATCCGTCCGCTTACCTGGAATCGAAGAACGAACCATGTGATCGCATACTTAGATGAAAATTCGAAAGAGCTGTAAGAGAAAGCCCGGGAAAGTTCCAGACTTTTTCCTATGCTATAATCGAGATAGAAGATGAGGATGAATTCCTCCGTGTGCTGAAAGAGCGCTGCCCGAAGGCAGATATAAGGCGCTTTCAGTCCTTTTCGGATATCACCTGGCAGTAAAAAATTATCTTAAATCTTTCTTTAACTCCGATTGACGAAGTTTTTACCATCTGTCGGTAAGATAGAGACATAAAGCACGAAGGGAAGTGCTTTTGAAAAGGAAGTAAGAACTTCGGAAGCGGAGGATAGGAAAATGAAAAACAAAATTAAAGTCTGGATAATTATCACGATCATCGCGGCGGTGGTTTCCATCGGACTCATCATCAGCTCTATGTTTATCGATATGCCGAGACTCCTGACTGTCGGCCTAGCGGTACTTGTTCTGGCCAATGTTTCTTCCATGCATGTTCGATGCTTAAAGAAAAAGGAAAACTCTTAAGCCTTACCATAATATATCCACCACTTAAGAAGACCCGGAAAGTGATCCCGGGTCTTTTCTTATGCGTAAAAAGATCGCCGAAAAGCAGGATTTTCGGGGATTCTTTCCCTGTCCTCTGGTATAATGGAAATGTTAGATATAAGCTGTTTTGAGGCTTACTAAAAGACGGATATGAGGATATGGACAAAGAACGGACAGGACAATTGATCACAGAGCTTCGCAAGGAGAAGGGGCTTACCCAGAAACAGCTTGCGGAAGCTTTGAATGTCACGGACAAAGCCGTATCCAAATGGGAACGTGGCTTAAGTTTCCCGGATATCTCCATGCTTGAACCTATTTCGGAAGTGCTCGGCATCTCCATTATGGAGATCTTAGCCGGGGAAAGAAAGGACGAAAGTGAGCCGATCTCGCGTGAAGAAGCGCAGGAGCTCGTCAGCGCGTCTGTCGAATTAAGTGACGAAGAGATCAGGCATAAGAAGGAAAGGAGCCGGCTGATCATCATCATACTGATCGTGGTACTGCTGCTTCTGATATCGCTGACATTGAATGTAATAAGTTTATTAAGGGCATAAGGAGTAGAAGAAGGTGAATTTTTCGATCACATTTTATATCAGTATAGCTGTTCTGGGGCTGATGCTGCTTCCCCATGCATCCTTGCGGCCTTCTGACGGCAAGCCGTTTTTCGACAGAGTGATCAGCAAGGAAATGCAGGGTTTTCTTTCTGTATTTATCATCTTCCATCAGACAGTGATCACGCTTCTTCACTTCGGTATCCGCGGTGACCAGATGCTGCCGTTTTCGGATTACTATTACTACGGTACACTGGCCGTTGCTTTCTTCTTCTTCTGTTCCGGATTCGGACTTCTGAAAAGATGGATGACAGATAAGGACTATCTGAAGGGCTTTATGAAACGAAGGATCTTTACGGTACTGGTTCCGTTCTTTATCTGTAACTATATCTACCTGACCGATGCGATCATTGAAAACATCCAGAACGGAAAGAGCTTTGATACACTGGAAGTCATCTGCAGTTTCTTCGGTATCTTCCTTATCAATAACCAGATGTGGTTCGCCGTCGAGATCATGCTCCTTTATGTTCTTTTCCGGATCGTCTTCTCACGTATCAAAAAACCGATGACCGGGATCCTCATTATGACCGGGGTCTCCCTTCTTATGATCTTGATCGGACTTTTGGCCGGGCACTCGGATTCTGCCGTCATGTCCTACTGGTTTAAGGGAGAATGGTGGTATAACACGATCTTGATGTTCCCCCTTGGCATGCTTTATGCCTATAAAGAGGAGCGGGTCAATAAGGTTATCCGAAAGGCATTTACTTCCATTGTCATCACAACTTCCATCCTTTTCGTGATCATGGACTTTGTCCACAGAGGACTTCTTGATGATCTGATCTACTGGACGGAATATGAAGGTTCGAAGCATCCGTATCTGGATAAGATTCTGGGACTTGGTGCGGATACCGTCTTTGAGATACTGTTTATTATCCTCATCATCACGCTGATCTCCCGTGTCCGGGTCGGAAATCCGGTCCTGAAATTCCTTGGTAAGATCTCTCTTGAGACCATCATGATCAATTACCTTATCTGTAATAAGTTCTACTTCATCTACCGGCACTACGGTATCTACGCCTACCTGCCGGCGGTCCTTGCGGGAACTATTGTCGCCGCCTCGATCATATACCTTATCAAGAACATCGTTCTGGAGAGAAGATCCGGGCTCTTTGACGGGGAGGTCAGATAAAAAGGACCGCTCCTGAGGGAACGGTCCGATTTATAGAGGAGATAAAGAAAGGATCGTAAAGATTTACTCTCTTGTCTTAATGACTGCTTCTTTAATGTTTTCGTAGAGAGCTGCTCCCACGGCAGTGACCGCAAAGATCAATACCGCACCGTAGTATCCGAAGAATCCCTCGTTTTGAGTCATCACGAATACCATCATCGTAAAGATGTGCATGATGTAGATCGGAAGAGAACAGGTCCTGCCGAGCTTTTCCGCATAGGTGCCGGCTCCGAAGTTCGGGAAGCGGAGGCACAGAAGAACGAGTACGATGGTCAGGATCTCACAGCCTACGAAAGGTACACCGACTCCCTGCTTATAGGTGTTCAGTTCTATGAGAGCGGCGACACTGGCGCCGACGGCAAGAATACCGAGGATCCAGGGAAGGGCTTTGATGCTCAGGATCTTCTTTTCGTATCTCCGGATAAGCATTCCGGTCATGGTATAGGAGAGGCCTACAAGGATGGCATTTCTCAGCTCATAGGCTTCGCCGACACCCATATGGGACAGTACCACATAAGAAGCGATCAGAACGGGTCCCAGGAAAAGAGCCGGTTTTAAGACCTTCAGTTTATTCAGGATCAGAAGGATCACAAGGGCATAAAGAAGAGATCCGAAGAACCAAAGATGTTCGGAAAACGGCGAGAAGTTGAAAAGCAGGAAGTCCTTTATGGCCTTAGAGGTAAAGTACGGGCGCATATCTACGCTTCCTTTCAGCTTCTTGTCATAGAGGGCGACCGCTGCCATATAGAAGACATTCGAGGCGATAAAGAAGATCAGGATCCGCCGGGTCTGCTTAAGAAGACGGGCCATCATTTCTTTTGCGTCATCTCTATAGAGCATATAGCCGCAGACGACCAGGAAGAAGGGAACCGCTGTCTTTCCGAAGGTGATAAAGACATTTCCGGCACTTCCTCCGAAGGGCAGGTGGATGGTGACGACCAGGAAAGCCATCACGATCCGCATGAAATCGATGGAATGGTTTCTGGAAGAAGATTCCTTTAGTTCCCCCAGTTCCTTCTGCGCCTTTTTCTTTTCGGTCAGATAACCGATCAGATACTTATCGGCTCCGCTGATGATGGTTGCCGCAGCAATAGACATCAGAAGTGTCAGAAGAAAGAACATGGAAGGAGAGGTCACTTTAAAGATCGTACCGTCATTGAGACCTGTCAGGAACAGATTATGGATCAGATAAAGCTCCAGTGAGATCGATCCAAGGAATTTCAGTGCCGGGTTTTCAAAGCGGATCTTCATCATGACAAGAAGGACGAAGAGCACGAAGAAAAGGATAAACGGAACCTGCACGGAAAGGCAGCGAAGCTTATCCAGATATCTTGGATCTTCTCCCGGTGTCTCGCTCCAGTAGGAATATTTCGCGAGAAAACTGCTGGTGATTTTCCCGAATACAAACGTCAGGATACCAAAGAGCGGAAGAAGGACCAAGTAGCCTTTTCTTGCGACTTTTCTGAAAGCTTCCTGATGCTTTGAAACGAGGATACCGACGATAAAGAGGAGGGAGGCATTGTACCACCATTCTCCCATGAACCAGTATGCGCAGCCCATGTCTTTGCCGTGGCACAGATAGAGGCTTCCGCCCATCATGGCAAGGACAAAAAGGGTCATGAAGATTGTTGCCACGGTGCGGTTTTTGATCAGCTTATAGAAAATAAAGAATGCCAGGTACAAGATCGTGATCTCGATGATATACCACATATGGCTGTTGATCATGGACCAGCCGGAAAGAGTGGCCAGAAGTTCCGGTACGGAGTATTTCTTGCCGCAGATGCAGGAAGCCACGGTAAATACCGCGATGCACATATAGAACGGGATCAGGATCGTAACGAGACGCTTTCTCAGGAAGCCCTTGAGATAGTCTTTTTTGGTCAGAAGGCTGGTATAAAGTCCGTAGCCGGAAAAGAAGAAGAATATACCTACGAAGAGCACACCAAGCTCGGACATAAACTGGAAGAGACCTGCGTCTGCTTTCAGATTCTGCGAGATATGGTGGAAGATGATGCCGACACAGGCAAAGCCCTGGATCGCCTTTGAGGAAGAAAGGGATAACGGTTCATCTTGCCACTCATGTCTTTTCGAAGCTTTGGCGCCGGCGATCAGTAAAGCCACAAGGCCTGCTGCCAGGATCCAAAGCGGGAAAGAAAACGTGGTGAAGCTTCGGAAGAAGTTTCGGTTGGAAGACTTGGATGGGGTCTTCGGTGCCGGATTTTCTTCCGGCGTGTCAGGACTTGCGATCTCTCCTCCCTGACCGTTTTCGGTCGTGGGAAACGGTTCCGCATCGATGCTTACTGTCTTTCCGTCATAGGAAAGGGTGCCGATGACCAATGATTCAAGATAGTCCTGATAAGCCAGATCTTCATCCGTATAGGGGATCGCTTCGCCTAAGTTTCGCGGATCCGTATAAATCGATATTTCGATCTCGAAAAGTTTTCCTGATTCCGAAACAAAAGAATACCTTCGTCCCAGTACTTTGTATTTGAAATGGCCTTCTTCATTATTGAAATCGATGGAGACTTCTCCGCAGATCTTGTAGATATCTATGGATCCGACATGGATCACGCCTTTTTCGGTGATTTCCACACTTGAGTTCTCGTCATCCGGGTCTACTACCGCCTGGGCATTAGTAATGAAGGTGGCTTCACTTACATCGGAAGGGGCATCTTTCACATAGGCCATGACAGAGATCGACTGTCCGTCATTTTTTCCCACAGGGGGGAACGTGCATTGAAGTGAAACGCCGAGTTCCTTAAGCTGAGCCAAGATCGGCTCCAGGCCTACCTGTCGGGTCAGTTCTGTATCATTGGCATCCATGCCGACCCAGAGGGTATTCCCGGCAGATTCAGCCGGTAGGTTGATCGTGAGGCCTTCAGGAAGAGTGTAAGAAATGGCGTCATCCGGGACTTCTGCGGTCGATGCAGCATTGATGCTTACGGCCTTTCCTTCAAAGCGGAGGGAGCCGATGATCCTTTTTTCGAGCTCATCCATGCCGATCCAGAGGACTTCGTCAAAATCAGACGGCAGACTGATCGTCACTCCGTCGGGAAGAGAATAGGAATTTCCCTCTTCATCGGCAGCCGGAAAGGCGGCCGTGAAGGATACGATAAGAAGAAATGCGGTAAGATAGATACAGAATCTTTTTCGTAGTCTCATAAGGTGTCTCCTTACAGTTTTTGCTAAGATAAACCTATCAACAAGCCCCCGATATTGCAACCGACTGTTAGTAGAGTTCCCTGCTTTCAGGTATTTGCGGGTTTGTGCCCTTGAGGAGCGTGAGGGTCTGACACTTGTCAAGTGGGGCGGCGAAGAGATCTCTTTGCAGCAACAATGTGCAACTTAAACATGTAAAAATGTAACTCGTGCAGTTTTTCCTACGGCGCTATTCGAAAGTTGATATGGTAATACCATCAAACGCAAGGGAGTATTACCAACATGAGAACAGCGAAGAAGAAATTAACAGACCAGCAGAAGAGACTGGAAGTAAACTTATGGATCATCGTACTTGTGACGTTGGCGGTGTTTAGCATCTATTTCGTGATCGGCAAGGATCTGATGGCATATTGTAAGAACAGCAGTGTTTCCGTATGGCCGAGACTTCTGGCGGCATCCGCGATGGAATTCGGGATCGCGGGACTTGGCATCACGATCGTCTGCCTTTACCGAAAGACCTCCTTTCTCAGCTTCGGACTTAAGAAAGAAAATACATTAAAAGCCATTGCCGGAACCGTGCTGTGCTTTATTCCGTACATTGCCTACATCGTATTATCCGGACAGTTTGAAGGATACGAGCCTTTGAGCATTATGGTGACACCGGATCTTCACAAGGCCGGAATTCCGACCATGATCATCGGCACACTGATCGTAGCCGTAGTATGGGGATTCTTTGAAGGATTCAATTATGCGGTGATCGCAGAATATATCTCCGAAAGATATCCGAAAGACAGTAAGATCCTCGACATGGGGGCGCTGACGGTGGCGATCATGGGCATCCTTTTTCACCCGCTCCATTTTGATGCGCTTGGCATGACCGATCTGGTGACTACTTTCATAGCATTATATGGTATGCTGTTAGTGCGTAAAACGACGCGAAATTCATGGGGGTGTGTATTTGCTTTCCTCTTTATCTGGAATGCAATCTGACAGAATTTATGAGACTGAATCTTTATGAGGATAAAAACTGTAAAGATGAACACGTGGACGTATATTTTACCAATATGCGTCCTGTTGTCCGCCAGATCATAGACAGTGTCAACTCGGAAAGACCGTCTTTTTCGGGAAGACCTGCCGATGAGGATCTGGATGACTGGGAAGAGACGATCCTTTCTCCGGATGATATCTACTATTTCGACTTTGTGGACAGAAAACTGTTTGCCTATACGAAGACCGGGGTGTTCCGCATTATGCAGACACTTGCTTCCTGTGAGGAGATGCTGTGGAATTACGGATTTGTGCGGGTTTCGAAATCAAACCTGATCAACATTTATAAGATCAAGCAGCTCAAGCCGGATCTGAATATGAGAGTATATGTCAGTTTCGATAACGGCGAAAGGATCTGTATCAACCGGGCTTATAAAAAAGCGTTTAATGAGTATCTGCAGGTAATGAAGAGGAAAATCGGATGAAAGACTATTTGAAAACTTTGTTTCTATATATATGTATATCTTATACGATGGTTTCGGTTTCGGGGGCAGTGGTCAATGTTCTTTCCGGAACGAAGACATCTAATTCCAATACCATCATCATGTTCGGGCTGTGCCTGATTGCCTCTCTGGTGCTGTCGTTACATAAGCTGTTTGTCAATTTCAGTCCGCTTTTAATGATTATTCTGCAGTATGTGATCGTTGTTTCCCTGTGTGCTGGATTTCTGTTCATCCTGAGTTTCATCGATCCGATCAGTCCCAAGGGGTGGCTGGAATACTTCCGGTCATTTACGATCCCGTATATCATCATTGCGGCGATATATTATTACAGCCTCTATGCTGAGGCGAAGAATCAGGATAAAATGGTGAAAGAGATCCAGGAAGGGAAGAAGTAAGCCATGTATCTTTATCACTTCTATGACAAAAGGACCGGCCCGTTTAAGAGCTTAAGCCGGCTCCCACGGCCCGGAAAGATATATCGAGGCCCATGTCTGGAGCGACAGAACGATAGGGGAGTATCTTCTCTAATTCGATAATATAATGGGTATAGGTAAGAGGTGCTATATGGAATTCGATGGTTCTCAAATTCTGATCGGTAAGGGGGCGCAGGCGGATGTCGTGCGTTATCAGGGCTATGCCTATAAGATCTATAAGCCTTCTTATCGTCCTGACTGGATCCGGTTTGAGATGAGGCAGCAAGAGGTGGTAAATGAGGCGGGGTTGACT
>CADBGD010000049.1 GCA_902794115.1 Oscillospiraceae bacterium | reverse complement strand
TTCATACCGACACTTGTGGAGGAGACGGATAAGATCATGAAGGCGCAGTCTTCCCGAGGCGCCGAATATGACACAGGAAATATCTTCCAGCGTGCCCAGGGCTATGTCACCGTACTGGTCCCGCTTTTCGTCAGTGCATTTAAACGCGCCGAAGAACTGGCAGTCGCGATGGATGCCCGTTGCTATAAAGGCGGAGTAGGAAAGACCAAGCTCCATCCTCTTCGCATGAAGGGCAGTGACTATTTGTGGTTTTTCATCCTGACGGTAGTGGCTTTCCTGCCGCTGGCGGTGGATTTCTTGTGGAAGATGAAGTAAAATAATTCGCGTATTGCGAAAACGATTTTCAAACAAGAGGAGAGTTTTGAAATGGCTTATTTTGTAGGAATTGATCTGGGGGGAACGAACATCAAGGCTGGTGTGGTTTCCGAAAAAGGTGAACTTTTGAACCGCGTGAGTGTGAAGACCAATGCGGACCGTCCGATGGAAGATATCATCACGGACATGGGAAAACTGGCCAAAGAAGCGATCGCGGATGCCGGCGTGAACGAGTCGGAAGTGGCGGCGATCGGAATCGGTTCTCCGGGAACTCCGGACAATAAGGCCGGTACTCTCGTTTATGCCACGAATCTTCCTTTTGTAAATGCACCGATGCGTAAGATCATCAGAAGTGTGATCGACCTTCCGGTCTATATCGATAACGACGCCAACTGTGCCGCGATGGCGGAGAGCGTTTCCGGCGCGGCTGCCGATGTGGCAGATTCCGTTACCATCACCATCGGTACCGGTATCGGCTGCGGCGTCATCATTAATAACCGTATTTTCTCCGGCTTTAACCAGGCCGGTTCCGAATTCGGCCACACTGTACTGGTTGCCGGCGGACTTCCTTGCTCCTGCGGTAGAAAAGGCTGCTTCGAAGCCTATTCTTCTGCTTCGGCACTGGTTCGTATGACGAAGGAAGCGGCAGAAGCCAATCCGGATTCCAAGCTTAACGAAGTCATCGAGGAGAGAGGAAAAGTCAACGGACAGACCGCTTTCGAGGCACAGAGAAGAGGCGATGAGGTGGCTTCCAAGGTGGTGGACACCTATCTCGAGTACCTTTCCGAGGGCCTCGCAAATGTCATCAACACCTTTATGCCGGAGGTTCTTCTGATCGGCGGTGGTGTCTGCAACGAGGGTGATCCGCTGATGGTTCCGCTTCGCGAAAAGACCATGAGCAAGCCTTTCTTCGGCCCGGGTGTCAAAAAGACAGAGATCCGTGTGGCTCAGATGGGAAATGATGCCGGTATCGTTGGCGCCGCCATGATGGGTAAGGCCTGCTTCGACGATAATCTTCAGGGCTGAAAATATGAGTGAGGAAGCAAAGGCGGCCAATACCGCGGATATCCGCATTGCTTTGCTCACCGAATATGACGGGACCGATTTTGTCGGTTTCCAAAGACAGGATAACGGGCGCTCCGTACAGCAGACACTGGAAGAAGCAGTGGAGAAGGTGTACGGGCGCTTTTGCCGTATTTACGGGTGCAGCCGGACGGATTCGGGTGTGCATGCAAAAGGCCACATCTCCCACGTGGATGTGCCTTTTCCGATCCCGGCCGATAAGATCCCGCTGGCGTTAAATGCGGTACTTCCGGAGGATCTGGTGGTAAAAGCGGCGAAAGAAATGCCGGATACATTTCATGCCCGGTTCGATACCCACGGCAAACGCTACTGTTACCGTGTCAGAAATGCGAAGGTCCCTTCGGCAGTGAACCGCCGGACCGAGGCATTTGTGCCGGGTGTGCTGGATGTGGAGGCGATGAACGAGGCGGCCAAAGTCTTTATCGGCACTCACGATTTTTCTGCTTTCCGCGCCCAGGGAGGACCGGATATCACCCCGATCCGCACGATGAAATCCGTCTATGTGAAACGCGCTGAGGGAGATCCGGATCTGATTGAGATCACGGTCATCGGCGAGTCTTTTCTCTATAACATGGTTCGCATTATGGCCGGAACTCTGGTCTACGTCGGCCAGGGGAAAATGACGAAGGCTGAGATCGAAAAGCTCCTTACCGGAGACGGGGTCAGAAAAGAGGCCGGAAAAACGATGCCGGCAAAAGGACTGACTCTGGAAGAAGTGTTCTACGACGATCTTACCTGGTAATAGAAATGGCGCAGAATATAACCTTCTCCCGCTGGTCCTCGGGCTAAAGCCCTGCGGAGGCGTGTCGAAGGTTTTTTCATGCGCAATATTGTTTGGGCAGGTGAGATGCTCGTAGAAGGGAATTCTTGCAAATTCAGTTCTTTTCCCGTACTATCAGATATGTGGTCTTTATGACCTTCTACAATTCCGAAAAAGGAGATTTGAATTATGGCAAATCCGATTGTTACGATTGAAATGGAGAACGGCGGCATCATGAAGCTGGAGCTGTATCCGGATGTGGCGCCGATCAGCGTACAGAATTTTATTGATCTGATCGAAAAAGGTTTTTATGACGGACTGATCTTCCACCGTGTTATTTCCGGATTCATGATCCAGGGCGGTGATCCGACAGGTACCGGTATGGGTGGCCCGGGCCATCACATCAAGGGCGAGTTCAGAGCCAATGGCGTGGAGAACAATCTGTCCCACGAGCGTGGCGTACTTTCCATGGCTCGCGCCGGAGATCCGAACTCTGCCGGTTCCCAGTTCTTTATCATGCACGAAGACGGCCCGTTCCTCGATGGCAACTATGCTGCATTCGGTAAGATCATCGAAGGCATCGAAGTTGTTGACGAGATCGCAGCGACCCCGACAGACCGTGGCGACCGCCCGCTCAAAGAGCAGAAGATGAAGAAAGTCACAGTTTCTCGCTAATCGCTCATTAATCGCAAGAATAAAAGTCCCGTCGCTGGTCCTCCGCGCTTCGCTTGTGCGGAATCGCTCCGGGACTTTTTTCTTGTGACAAATAGAACGACAATAGCGAGAAGACAACAGTATAGAAAACCGCGCGAGCGACTAATAATGCGTTAGCGGGAAGTTAACTGTGTCAAAATATTCGCAACAGAATAAAGCTCCGGAGCGATTCCGCAGGCTGTAAGCCGAGGACCAGCGACGGAGCTTTATTTCTGTTTTGCAAAATGCTCAGAGAGGTTACTTCTCCTCGATAACGGCCTTCATATTGTCCTCTGCGATAACGTAGAGAGGACGGCGCTTGACCTCGATATAGGTCTTGGCCAGATATTCTCCGATGATGCCAAGAGCCATGAGGATCATACCGCCAAGGAAGAGCATGAAGGAAAGAAGTGACGGGTAACCGGCGACTTTATCCCAGATCTGATAGATGATCGCATGGATGAAGTAGTAAAGCAAATAGATAAAGGCACCAAGTGATGTCAGGAAACCGATGATCGTTGCCAGCCGCAAAGGGGCGGTGGTAAAGGAGACGATTCCTTCGATGGCGTAGCGGAATAATTTCCAGAAAGACCATTTCGTTTCGCCGGCGACACGCTCGACATTCTCATACTCCAGCCACTTGGTACGGAATCCGACCCAGGCAAAAATACCTTTACTGAAACGCTGGCGTTCACCCAGAGAAAGGATCGCATCTACGACCGGACGGCGCATGACACGGAAGTCTCTGGCACCATCCACGATCTCCACATCCGTAAAACGGTTGATCAGGTGGTAGAAACGGCGGGCGAACCAGCTTCGGATCGGAGGTTCTCCTTTTCGGGAGACACGCCGCGTGGCAATAATATCACACTCGTCATTTTTGAGAGCAGCAAACATCTGCGGAAGAAGGGACGGCGGATCCTGCATATCGGCATCCAAAAGACCGATCCACTCACCATTGGCCGCGGCAAGTCCGGCATACATGGCTGCCTCTTTTCCAAAGTTACGGGAGAAAGAAAGGTAATGTACCCGCGGATCTTTTTCGGCCATACCCTTCAGAACAGAGAGGGTCTTATCCCGGCTTCCGTCATTGACGAAGATCAGTTCATACTCATATTCCGAGCATTCTGCCATGACTTTACAAAGTGCGTCATACAGAAAAGGAAGGGCTTCTTCTTCGTTATAGCAGGGAACCATCAGGCTGATCAGCATGTCATCACCTCATCAAAGCTTAAATATTTATATATTCAGTATACTACATGTAGCATCGGATAAGAAACGGGCGATTGTGACCCTTTTGGAAACATAGTGGTTTTGTGATATGATGCTACTGATATCAGTGTAAGGAGAACGCACATGATCGAGAAGACTTCACTTGAGAAGGAAGGACGAAAGATCAGTTTCGATTATCGTCCGTGGCTGGCATTTTTCATTACTTTCCTGGCGATGATGGTCGTGTTTATGATCAATATGATCGTCCCGTTCGGAGAGAGAAATATATTCACTTCAGATCTAGGTGCGCAATACGGTCCTTATCTGGTCGGACTGAAAGAGGCTCTGACAGGCGGACAATCGCTTCTTTACAGTCAGACGCTGGGAATCGGCGGAAATGCCATGGGTGTTTTCGCATACTATCTTTCGAGTCCGCTGAATCTGCTCGTATTCCTGTTCCCGATGGAGCAGATCCAGACGGCAGTGACTCTTCTTATCATGCTGAAGCTGTCCTTTGCCGGCGCTTTTATGACGTGGCTTCTGGACCGGAAATTCAAGTCAAAAGACAAAATGACGGTCCTTTTCGGTCTTATGTACCCGCTTTGTTCTTTTGCCCTGGTATTCATGTTCAATATCATGTGGCTGGACGGCTTTGCTCTTCTGCCGCTTATTATTCTTCTGGTCGAACAGTTTATTGAAAACAGAAAAAAATGGCCGGTGCTGACACTCATTTTGTTCCTGTTGTTTGTGTCCGGCTACTATATGGCCTATATGGTCGGAGTTTTTTCTTTTATTTATCTGCTCAGTGTTATGGGTTACCAGGGGCATTTTTCAAAGGAAAAGCAGAATGAGGGAATGAAGACAGTAGGATTATTCATCCTGTCTGCTGTAACGGCGGCCATGATGAGTGCCTGCATTTTGCTTCCGGCCGGCCTGAATACCATTGGCAATCCGGACTTTACCGTGAATGACGGTGGACTTTCGATGGATCCGGAATTTCCGATGGTATCGATCCTTGACCAGCTGGTTGAGAAAAAAGTAGTGGATCTGTCCGGCAATCTCCCGCAGATATTCTGCGGACTTGCCGTTCTGTTCCTTTGTATCCTGTTCTTCTTTAATCCGAAGATCAAGAAATCATTGAAGAAAGCGATCGGTTTTGCCTTTGGTTTCGGACTTCTGTCCTTCCAGTTCCCGCTTTTAAACCGGGCATGGCATCTCTTTGATGCGCCGAACTGGTTTAATTTCCGCTACTCCTATCTTTTCTCCTTTGTCATGATCCTGGTGGCTTTCTATTCCTACATGTTCATGAAAGAGGCGGCAAAGAAGCATTTCTTCGCTTCATTTGGAGTGATTTGCGGAATCGCCCTGGTTTCCCAGAGTGCCGGATTAATGAAGGGAAAGAATAACACCTTCTTTGCGACGATCCTGCTGTCACTTCTGATCTGCGTGCTGCTTTACGGCAAAACACTGGATAAGTGGCCGGAAATGATCTATAACCTGAAACGTCTGGGCAACGTGTTCCTTGTTGCCGTCATCGTAATCGAAATCGTCGTTTTCAATCCTAGATGCTATCTTCCGGAGTCCTTCAGCGGTATGCAGGATGCCAGTGCATTTGAGGAGATGATTTCGGATATTCAGACTCTTTCTGAAAAGATGGATCGGGGAAGCTGGTCGCGTACAGAAATTCACTATCCCTGGCACCACCTCTTCTACTCCAACAATGTGCCGTATTACATGAATACCCAGGGAATCAGTATCTTTGCTTCCATGGCAAACAAGAAGACCAATCATTTCCTGAAGCAATTGGGATATCGGTCGAATTACAACTACTTTGCTATGGAACACATCAATACGATCCTTCCGGCTGATTCGGTTCTGGGTGTACG
The DNA here is from genome assembly GCA_902794115.1 of Oscillospiraceae bacterium. Taxonomy (GTDB): domain Bacteria; phylum Bacillota; class Clostridia; order Saccharofermentanales; family Saccharofermentanaceae; genus Scatonaster. Next base: position 9,556 of record CADBGD010000049.1, on the reverse strand, counting down.
CTATATCGTTTCAACGAATCATACGATTTCAGAATTGCAGTATAAGAGTAATGTAGGATCCTACTATCTTTACGAGAATGAATATGCCATGCCGGCGGCACTTCTTGCGCAGAGCAATGCCGGATCCTTTGACGGATTCAAACTGGAAAAGGATGAGAATAAGAAAGATTATTTCGCATTCCAGGAGGAATGGATCGAATCCCTGTCCGGTCAGGATGCTTCAGAGATCTACGATACCTGGACTCCGGAGTGGGAAGTCATTAATGGCCAGAAGACGGATATTCCGCCGGAAGGAACGATTACTAAAGGAGACAGGATAGAGAATTCACTCGATTTGGAAAGCAAAAATAATGAGGCAAAGGGACTGTCTTATTATCTGCGCAATAATGAGAAGGCCCCGATGGTCCTTCGTACCACATTTACAGCAGACCGGAATGGGGCTATCTATTTTCTGATCCCTTATTCTTACCTTCAGGTCGTTTCAGATATCTATGTAAATGATGTATTGGTGTTTGATAACGACTCGAATTCGTACTTCAGTCAGATACTGAATCTGGGGTCTTTCCAAAAAGGCGAAGATGTCAAACTGGACATCCGGGTAAATGATGCAGTATTCGGATCCTTTGCTCCGATCCTGGCTTATCTGAAACCGGAAGCCATTGCGCCGCACAAGGCTGCACTGACATCGGGAATGGAGAGTGTTTCGGTCGAAAACGGACACTATGTCGTGAAGACAAACGCACAGGAGGATCGTCTCCTGATCGTGACCGCTTCTTTTGAAGACGGCTGGGAAGCCTTTGTGGACGGACAGAAGACCGAAGTCTTGCCTTACCAGGATGCATTCTTAAGCGTACCGGTTTCTTCCGGTGCCCATACAGTGGAGCTGAAGTTTACTCCGCCGGGATGGAAAATCGGTCTTGTGGCCAGCGCCGCCGGCGTCCTGCTGTTTGCAGCTGTGTCCATCGTGATGCTTCAAAAGAAAAAAGAATCTTCTGAAGAGAAAGTAGAAAAGGCCGCTGTTTCAGTGGCCGCCACCGATACTAATTCGAAAAATGAGGAGGAGAAAAAATGAGCGTAGAAGAATTGTACAAGTTTTGGAGTGAAGATCCGTATTTTGATGAGGCCACCCGCGCAGAGCTTCTGGCCATCAAAGATGACAAGAAAGAGATCGAAGAGCGTTTCTTCCGTGACCTGGAATTCGGAACAGCCGGACTTCGTGGCGTGCTGGGTGCAGGCACCAACCGTATGAATATGTACATTGTGTCCAAGGCTTCCGCAGGCCTCGGCAAATACATCGTCAGCGAGGGGGAAGAGGCGATGAAGAGAGGTGTCGTGATTTCCTACGACTCCCGTCATTTCTCCCCGGAGTTTGCAGAGATTACTGCCCGTACTCTGACATCCATGGGTATCCGTGTGTATCTCTCGGATGAGCTTCGTCCGGTTCCGATGCTGTCGTATTCGGTACGCTGGCACAAGGCTTTTGCCGGTGTCATGATCACCGCATCCCATAACCCGTCCAAGTATAACGGATATAAGGTATACGGCGAGGATGGCGGACAGGTTCCGCCGGAGGCCGCATCCAAGATCCTGGGCTTCATTGAAGGAATCGAAGATATCCGCACGATCCATCCGGACAGCCTGGAAGAGGCAAAGGCCAAGGGGCTTCTGACCTACTGGGGCGAAGCAGTGGACGAAGCGTACACCGATATGCTGGATAAGCTGGTGATCGACCGTCAGGCGATCCTTAACCAGAAGGATATGTCCATCGTATTTACGCCTCTTCATGGTTCGGGAAATAAACCGGTACGCCGGATCCTGAAAAAGATCGGTCTGGAGAACGTGCACGTTGTACCGGAACAGGAATTGCCCGACGGTGCATTTCCCACAGTCGAAGTACCGAACCCGGAGAATCCGGCAGCTCTTTCCATGGCGATCGAACTTGCCAAGAAAGTGGATGCGGATCTCGTAATCGGCACGGACCCGGATAGTGACCGTATCGGTATTGCCGTCCGCGCAAAAAAGGACGGACAGGAAGTTTACGTTCCGTTTTCCGGTAACCAGGTCGGCCTGATGCTTCTGGACTACATTCTGGATTCCAAGAAGAGAGCAGGTGAGCTCCCGGAGAATTCTTTTGCCGTGACCACTATCGTTTCCAGTAAACTGGCCGGCGCCATCTGCCGCTACTACGGCGTGGAGCTGCAGGAAGTTCTGACCGGATTCAAGTTTATCGGCGAGCGGATCAAGCTGGACGACGAGTTCGGAAACAAACACTTCCAGTTCGGATTTGAAGAGAGCTACGGCTATCTGGCGGGCTTAGACGTCCGTGATAAGGATGCGGTGGTTGCCGCTATGCTGATCGCCGGTATGCTGGCTCAGTCCAGAGAAAGAGGCCAGTCGCTTCTTGACCGCCTCGAGAGCATTTACCAGCGCTTCGGATACGGCTTTGAAGAAGCAGTATCTTTCACACTGGAAGGAAAAGAAGGCATTGAAAAGATCTCCGGTGCCATGAAGTCCCTGCGTGCGGATCTGGAAAACTGCGGCAATCTTTCCGATGCCCAGAAGCTTCTGGGTGGCGCACCGATCGTGGCTGTCCGCGACTATCAGACTTCCAAGCGCTATGTATTTACAGATAACGGAATCGAAGTGGAAAACATCGCTCTTCCGAAGTCCAACGTTCTTCTCTACGAACTGGGCGGCGATAAGGGCCTGGATTGGGCTTGCGCCCGTCCTTCCGGCACAGAGCCGAAGCTGAAGATCTACTTTGGTATCTATGCCAATACGGAAGAATCTTCCCGTGCCCGTCTGGCGGACACCAAGGAAAAGGTCTCCGGCTGCGTAAAGAGCCGTCTGGCATAAGGATTCAGAAGAATTCGAAAAAACTGAAAAATGATTACAGAAGATGGCGGATCGCATAGGCGACTCCGTCATCTTTGCAGTTACGGGTCACCATCGCGGCGTAGGATTTTGTTTCCTCAGATGCATTTCCCATGGCAATTCCGACCGCTCCGCAGGTAAACATGCTGATGTCATTTTCGTTGTCGCCAAAACAATAGACATGGGAAAGGTCGACACCTAGGTGGCCGGCCAGTGCACGGACCGCGTTTCCCTTGGTGGAGCCCGATGCCATGATGTCGATGACCCGGGACATAGAGGCGGTGATCTCCAGTTCCGGAATCTTCCGGAGAGAATCAGTCAGCGCTTTTTCCGGGAAATACACCAGAACCTTGGTGATCCGGTCGGAAAGTGAGGACAGATCGTCTTCGGCAAGAGGGACCATCGGGGCGCGAAGGGCGGGGCGGACGGATTCGTTATAGTTCCGGAAAAAGTCCAGATGCTCGCTTTTCGGGCGGAAATAGATTCCGACGTCGGCATAGGCGACAAAGTCATAATCCTCGGAAAGAAGCCGGGAAAGCAGCTTCCGGGCCACCTTCGGGTCCAGGCAGGACTCGTAGATCGAGGTCTCATTTTCATAGTCATAGACCTGGGCACCGTTACTGGTAATGACCGGCAGGCGTAAAGACAGGTCTTCCACGAATTTACGGACCACATGAAAGGAACGGCCGGTGGCGATGGAAAAACCGGTGTCGGAAGGAAGCTCCCGAAGTGCGGCAAGGGTCGCCTCGGAAATTCGTCCGCCGGCAGGCAGCAAAGTGTTATCGATATCACATACGATCAAACGTTCCATCGGGTCAGGTATCCTTTCCGGATCTGAAGATTCAGAGATGAAAATATGGCAAAATGCCGATATTTCTGCGTCTGGTGTAATAGTACCACGAGGGGCGGATTTTAGGAAAGGGAAAATGTCAAAAGAAAAGGGCAGGAGAAACAAAAATGACGGGGAAAAATGGTTCGTTTTTGTAGGGAAAAACACACCGTTTTTTACTTGAAAGTGGGGGCAACGCATAGTACACTTTACATGATATATAAGAAGATCATGATAGAGGTGTCATGGAATGAAGAAAAACGCTGCAAAGAGAAGACAGAAAAAGATAACGACAGCAGTTTTGGGCGTTGTAACCGCAGTATTGGTAGTCGGTGCCGTGGGTACCGTTCTCTATACGACTGTTCTGAAAGATGTATTCGGGGCCAAAGAGACGAAGATCGTGGTCACGGATGTGAACGGAAGCGAACTGGAATTCCTTCCGGAAGAGCTGCAGATGCAGCTGGATACCAATACCTTCTATGAGGGTATCACCATTGACGGTATCGATGTTTCCGGTAAGACAAAAGAAGAGGTCATCAATCTCTTCGCCCAGACCACAAAGACCAATGCGGAAGATATCCTGAATATCCAGTTCCAGGTCGGTGATGATCTGGTTCCGCTGGATGTTTCCGGTCTTTCTGTAACCAGCAATATCAACGAAGTTATTGAGAAGGCGTATGCTTACGGCCGTACCAGTACCCTTTCCGGTAATGACGGACTGAAAGACCGGTACAACACGATCAATTCCCTGAAAGTGAAGCCGGTGGATTTTGCCTCTTCTTATACGATCAGCACCACCGGTGTGGATGTTCTCACCCATGAGGTGCTCGATCCGTATCAGCAGCCGGTGGTCGAAGCCTATGCTTCCGGCTTTGATGTCAATGAACTGAAATTCATCATCGAGCCTTCCGCGGAAGGTACTGACGTAAATATCAACAAAGCGATCACGGACGTAAAGTCGGCGATCGCCAATGCCGAATATGAGATCATCATTCCGGTTGAGATCGAGACGGTACTGCCGACAACTTCGGCCGAGTTCCTGGAGAGCTATCTGGGACTGGTTGCCACGACCTCATCTTCGACCAATGACAATTCCAACCGTAATACGAATATCCGTCTGGTATGTGAAAAGATCGACGGTCTGGTTCTGCAGCCGGGTGAACACTTCAACTTCAACGACTATGTCGGAGAAAGAACCCCGGAGAAGGGCTATAAAGAAGCCTTGGGTATCAACGGCGGCGTGTATAAGCCGGAGTACGGCGGAGGTATCTGCCAGGCCAACACAATGCTGTACCACAGTGTCACCAAGGCTGACCTGCAGGTAGATGAGAGAAGAAACCACACCTACCCGAGCTCCTATGTTGACTATGGTACGGATGCGACAGTAACCTGGACCAGCCCGAACTTCCAGTTCACCAATAACACGGAGTATCCGGTTGCGATCCACGCATATTACTACGATCAGAACGTTACCGTATCGATCTACGGCCGTCCGCTTCCGGATGGACAGAAGATCGCCCTGATCGGTGAGAAGATCAGCGAGACTCCTCCGACAGGCGTTGTCTACATCGCTGACCCGACACTTCCTGTGGGCCAGAGAGAGACAGTTAAGTCCGCCCACACCGGATATCAGTACAAGTCCTGGAAGGTCTACTACGATAAGGACGGAAACGAGATCAAGCGTGTCGAATATTTCAAGAGCGATTATCCGATGACCAACGATGAGATCAAGGTCGGTACACTCGGCCCGGACGGCAAAGTGTACGATATGGATAAGTCCACCGGTGTGGTAAATATCCCGGATGATGTGATTGCGACCACGAACCCGGAGAGCACAGAGTCGACAGCGGAGCCGCAGGAGACAACATCGGAAGAGACGGCAGCTCCTTCTGAGACACCACCGCCGCCGTCTGAAACGCCTTCTGAAACGGAACCGCCGCTTGAGCAGCAAGGAGACAGTGGCGAAGGAGCGCCGGCAGAGTAGTTCTTATAGTCAACAAAGGCACAACTTGATATCTGTGGGCTGTGCCTTTTTTATAGAAAAGGAGATAAGCACATGAGTACATCTTACAAAGGTCCGGTCGTCCTGATCATCATGGACGGTGTCGGAATCAAAGAAATCGAAACAGGTAACGCGGTCACCAATGCCAAGAAGCCGATCCTGGACAACTGCATGAAGAACTATCCGATGCAGAAGTTAAAGGCACACGGTACAGCAGTCGGACTTCCGTCTGACGGAGACATGGGCAACTCGGAAGTAGGCCACAACGCCATCGGCGCAGGTCAGGTCTACAGCCAGGGCGCGAAGCTGGTTTCCGAATCTCTGGCCAGCAAGTCCATGTATCAGAGCGAAGTATGGCAGTCTCTGGTAGCTGACGCCAAGAAGGGCGGCACACTGCACTTCATCGGCCTTCTGTCTGATGGTAACGTGCATTCCCATATCGACCATCTTCTGGCTATGCTGGATGAGGCTAAGGAAGAGGGCGTAGCAAAAGTACGTATCCACATCCTCCTCGACGGCCGTGATGTTGGTGAGACATCTGCTCTGCAGTATGTAGATCAGCTGGAAGCAAAGCTTTCTGCTCTGTCTGATGATTCCCACGATTACCGTATCGCCAGCGGCGGTGGACGTATGACCATCACCATGGACCGTTACGGCGCAAACTGGGGCATGGTGGAAGCCGGCTGGAAGACTCACGTACTTGGTGAAGGCAGACAGTTTGCCAACGCAACTGAAGCCATCGAGACCTTCCGTAAGGAGATCCCGAATGTTATCGACCAGGATCTGCCGGCATTCGTTATCGCTGAGAACGGCGCACCGGTCGGCACCATCGAGGACGGTGACAGCGTGATCCTCTTTAACTTCCGTGGCGACCGTGCCCAGGAGCTGACAGTGGCTTTCGAGAGCGGCGCTGATTTTGATAAGTTCGACCGTGTCCGTGTTCCGAGCGTTAACTACGCCGGTATGCTGGAGTACGATGGCGACCTGCATATTCCGAAGAAGTTCCTGGTTTCTCCGCCGGTAATCAGAAATACCCTCGGCGAGCTTCTGGCCAACAAGGGCATTGCCCAGCTGGCCATCTCCGAGACACAGAAGTACGGTCACGTTACATACTTCTTCAACGGTAACAGATCCAGCAAGTTCAACGATGATCTGGAAGAGTACATCGAGATCCCGTCCGATATCGTTCCTTTCGAGCAGCGTCCGTGGATGAAGTCTGCGGAGATCACAGATAAGCTGGTTGAGCTGATCTCGGAGAACAAGTACCCCTTCATGCGCGTAAACTTCCCGAACGGCGATATGGTTGGTCATACAGGTGTATTTGAATCCGCTGTCATCGGCGTGGAGTCCGTAGATATTGCCCTGAAGAGAATCCTGCCGGCTATCGATGCGGTTGGCGGTATGGCAATCATCACGGCTGACCACGGTAACGCCGAGGAAATGTTCGAGCTTGCCAAGGATGGCACACCGAAGGCGGACAAGGATGGCCGTATCAAGGCAAAGACCAGCCATACACTGAACAAGGTTCCGTGCATTTTCTACGATAACACCGAGAACAAGAACAAGTACGAAGTCGTTGATTCCGATTCTTATGGTCTGGCCAATATTGCCGCGACCATTGCTGATCTGCTGGGCGTGGAGAAGCCGGATTGCTGGGAGTCTTCCATGATCAAGATGAAGTAATTCATCCCGGATCGTCTATACGAAAACAGAGAAAACAAAACACATCCCGTTCGAGAAAGAAATCAAAAAAAAATCTTTCTCCGCGGGGTGTGTTTTTGTGTTGAATCGCAAAAAAATTAGAAGTATCATTTTAATATATGAATCAATAATACGGTGAAGAGGCGTAGACGGAATGAAGAAAAACGGGACAACTCGAGGAAAGTCAAATTACCAGCGTGCTGCGGTACGAAAATCGAATATCTCCCATAATACCGCCTCCCGAAAACCCGTTGTCCGTAAGAGAAAATCCGCCGCCCAGAAAAGAAAAGAAGCTTATACCCGGCTCTTAGCGATCGTGGCGGCAGTGATGGTCGGAATTTTGACCATGACGCTCCTTTATACCCAGGTCTTTAAAGAACAGGTCGATCATTTCTTTGCCAAGAAGTACACGGTGGTGGATGCGGCCGGCGTAAAGATCCGCTATACAGAGGAAGAACTAGAAGAAGAAGTAAACACGAACTGCTTTTATCAGGGAATCATCATTGACGGAGTCGATGTATCCGGAAAAACCTTTGAAGAAGCCCGGGCAATGTTTTCCGAGACCCGCGAAAAAACAGTCGACGAGCTGGTGGACATAAAATTTCAGGTCGGAGATGAGACTGTCAAAATGGAGACAGACGGACTGACACTCTCTTCCAACATAGATGAGGTCCTTGCTGAGGCTTTTCAGTATGGCCGGACAAGTTCACTGGAAGGTGTCGACGGACTGAAAGAACGCTATGCCCAGATCGCGGCATTAAAAAACTCTCCCAAGGAATACACTTCCAGTTTTTCCATCGGAAGTGACATGGTCTCTTCGCTGGCGCATTCGGCATTGGATGAATATTCCTATCAGCCGGTGGAAGCCAAAGCCACCGCCTTTGATGTGCAGAATCTGGAATTTGTGATCGAAGAGTCAAAAGAAGGCCGTTCGGTAGATGTTGAACAGGCGATCTCGGATGTGAAGGCTTCTTTTTCTACAGGCAAATACCAGGCCGTTATTCCGGTAAAGACCGTAATACTGGAGCCGCACACCTCGGCGGCATCTCTTCGCGCCAAACTCGGGAAAGTATCTTCCAATAGTTCAAAGACGAAAGACAACGATAACCGTAACACGAATATCTGGCTGATCTGTAAAGCCATCGACGGCCTTGTACTGCAGCCCGGCGAACAGTTCGACTTTAACCGCTTTATCGGTGAACGGACCGAAGAAAAAGGATATAAGGAAGCTCCGGGCATCTTAAACGGAACCTCCAATATTGAATACGGCGGCGGAATCTGTCAGGCGAATACCATGCTTTATCACAGCGTCATGGAGGCGGACCTTCGCGTTGATGAGCGTGTGGCGCATTCCTGGCCGAGTGACTATGTGGATACAGGAACGGATGCAACAGTATCCTGGGAGTACCCGGACTTTAAGTTTACGAATAACACGGATTATCCGATCGCGATCCACGCGTATTACGGAGATCTGTGGGTGACTGTGGAGATCTACGGGCGTATCCTTCCGGATGGACAGTATGTCCGTTTCTTCGGTAATCCCGACTATCTGGTGGATGAAGAGCCGACAAAGGCGGAATATGTGGCGGATCCTACTTTGCCGGTAGGAACCGTAAAAAAGGATAGAGCGCCGCACAACCATATTGTGGCCGAAGCCTATAAGGTTACTTACGATAAGGATGGAAATGAACTGAAACGGGATGTGATCACGACTGAATACCGCATGATCATCGGAAAGTACCGGGTCGGAACGTTGGCATCCGACGGAACCGTCTTCTATATGGATCCGAGTACGGGAGAAGTTTCCCCGCCGGCCGGATATACTCCTGCACAATCCTCGTCTTCATCCGAGTCTTCCGAGGAGTAAGCGAAAATCAAAAATCCGAAGCACCTTTCCGGTCACCGGGAAGGTGCTTTTTCTACGTGAAAAGCACTGAAGACAGAAAGTGAAAAAATGAGCGGATTTTTATTGATTTCCGTGCAAGAAAAAGACGTCAAGTCCTTATATATATGTTATAATATATGCGCTCATGTTCTGCTCATTCGCAGATCCCGAGCCACAAACTATAGTTAAATCTTTATATAAAGGAGAAAGTGTATGGCATTACAACTTACAAAAAAGACCATGGACGGTAACGAAGCTGCTGCGT
>CADBGD010000048.1 GCA_902794115.1 Oscillospiraceae bacterium | reverse complement strand
TCCAGCGCATCCGCGAACTTCAAAGGCGTGGTCGTCAAGGAAAGCAGAAGGCTGGTCGCCAGGATCAGAAGGAGAAGGCGGCATGCCAGAAGTACTGCATTTTCCACGCCTCCTGTTGTGATCACCAGAAACTTCCAGCGCCACAGTTCGTCTCCGGACCGGATCGTAAAGATGTTGATCACGAAGATAAAAGCCATAATAAATATGATCGGCCGCACCGATTTCAGTATCTCGATGAAGTTGATCCGGGAAAGTAATGCCATGAAAAATACTACGGCGAAGGTGGCCATCAGGGCAACCGGACTTCTTGCCATGAAAATCGACGCCATGTACACCACAAAAAGAATGACCTTCACGCGCGGATCCAGTTTATGCAGCACCGAGTCACCGTTGACGTAACGGCCGATGGAGACATCCTTCATCATACGTCCGTCACCTCCCCGCCACCGAATACCAGCGATTCCGCGGCGCGCTCCACATCAAACTCCAGCTCGTCCGCGTAAGGGAAAGTCTTCTTTAATTCCTTCATGGTCCGCATCAGAAGCGGACAGTCCAGACGCATGCTGAGATAATCCGAAGTCTCGGAGAAAAGCTCTCTCGGGGTGCCGAAGAATGTCTGCCGGCCGTGTTTCAGAACCAGGATCCTGTCTGCGATCTGGGCCGCCTTATCCATATCGTGGGAAACCAGCACGATGGACTTTCCCTGATCACGCAGTTTCTCGATATAGCCGAAGATCTCCTTCTGTCCAACAGGATCCAGACCTGCGGCAGGTTCATCCAGGATCAGTACATCCGGATTCATGGCCAGAATGCCGGCAAAAGCCACGCGGCGCTTTTGTCCGCCGGACAGTTCGAAAGGCGAACGTTCCAGCACGTCTTCCGAAAGGCCTACCAGCGGGATCGATTCCATCATCAGTTTCTTGGCTTCTTCTTCACTGTAGCCCATTTTCTTCGGTCCGAACATGATATCCTTGGCCACGGTCTCTTCGAAAAGCTGATATTCCGGGTACTGGAACAGAAGTCCCACATGACGGCGGATCTTCTTGATCTCAGTATTCTTGTCGGTAGTGATATATTTTTTCTCATCCTCATCCCAGATCTCGACCTGTCCTTCCAGAGGACGGAGAATACCGTTAAGATGGGAGATCAGGGTCGTTTTTCCCGACCCGCTGTGACCGATCACGGCAACGATCTCACCTTTTTTCAAGTCAAAACTGATGTCGCTTATGGTCTTTTTCTCTTTTTTATCGTAACTGTGCGCCAGATTGGTCACACGAAGCATTACCTGCTCCGGTACCTTTCTTTCCGCTCTTTTCGGCGGCGCAGGGAGTTCCTTCTTCTCGGAAAGGATCTCCGTGATGGTCTTCACGGCTTCTTTTTCCGATGTAAATGCACTTCTCGGGATCTCATGACCGGTAAGCTTTCCCACTTCCCACAAAAGCTCCGCCCACTTCGGAAGCTCCAGTCCCAGTTCTCGGATCAGGTCCACCTGGGAAAAGACTTCTGACGGAGTGCCCTCCACACGGAGTTTTCCCTTTTCCAGAACAATGACACGGTCAGCCAGGAAGGCTTCATGCATATCGTGGGTAATATGAAGTACGGTAATATTTTTGTCCTGCCGCATCCGGCTGACCAGATGCAAAAATTCATCTCGCGCCTTCGGATCCAGCATTGAGGTGCTTTCATCCAGTATCAGAAGCTCCGGTTCCATCGCAAGAACGCCCGCGATCGCCAGTCTCTGTTTCTGTCCGCCGGACATGGCGGAAGGCTGCTTCTTGGCATGCTCCAGAAGTCCGACATAACCCAGTGCTTTTTCCACACGAAGCGCCAGCTCGGGAAGCGGTACCGAAAGATTTTCCGGTCCGAATGCCACATCCTCTTCCACCGTTGTTCCTACGATCTGGTTATCCGGATTCTGGAAAACCATGCCGCAATTCGACCGGATCGTCCAGAAGTTCTCCTCATCATTGGCAGATAATTCGAAGACCTTATATTTCCCGGAATCAGGGTATTCCAGAAGATTGATCATCTTTGCCAAAGTGGATTTGCCGGAACCGTTTCTGCCTAAGATGGCGACGTATTCGCCCTTTTTGACAGAAAAAGACACATGGTCCACCGCCAATACATCTGAACCGACATTGGTCGAATAGGCAAACGTCAGCTCCTGGGCCTCGACTGTCTGCGTATATTCAGGTATGGCTTTTATCTGTGAATCCATGTGTTCTCTCCCTAAGGATAATTCAGATAATAGACAAAGTGACGGATGGAATGAACCCATCCGTCACTTTCCTAATTCATTTCAGATCGTTCCGGACAGTCTTACTCAGCAAAGGTGAGCAGAGCCATCTCGGAAGCGTCACCGCGACGGGCACCGAGCTTAACGATCTTGGTGTAACCACCCTTGTGGTTTACCAGAGCCGGTGCAATCTCATTGTAGAGAATGTCAACCGGGTTAACTACGTTACCCTCAGCGTCGTGGGACTTTCTGAGCCAGTAAGCTGCATTCTTACGAGCAGCCAAACGGGAAGGAGCGTCAACCTGAACCGTCTTCTTGGTTACTTCACGATCAACTACCTCGTACTTCTTGCCATTCTTAGAAGTCTTGGAAACCAGGACCTTCATGCCCTTCGCATCCAGCTTCGCAGAAGAAACAGTAACTTCCTTTTCTGTGTAGTTGTCTTTCTCACGGATCGCATCGGCAATCAGCTTGTCAATGATCTTGCTGACTTCCTTAGCGCGGGCCAGAGTGGTAACAACATGCTTTCTGTTCTCAGCAAGTGCCTTTCCGTCTTCCTTAACCGGGCAAACAACCAGAGATGTTGCCAGATTTCTCAAAATTGCGATACGCTGATCGCTTACTCTTCCTAATTTTCTGTAACCTGCCATGGGTTCATACCTCCTGTAAATTTACAATATCCTAGCGTGCCCGCAAGCTCGCTATTTAGTCCTCGACATCTGCGAGAGACAGATCCATATCCTCGAGCTTCTGGATAACTTCTTCCAGAGACTTCTTACCGAGGTTACGAACTTTCATCATTTCGTCTTCCGACTTAGCGACCAGATCACCGATCGTGTTGATACCTGCACGCTTGAGGCAGTTATATGTACGAACGGAGAAATCCAGATCCTCGATCACGATATCGTGTGTGGAGTTCTTGCTGGTGCTGTCATCCGAATCACGGAAGCTCGGGCCGTTGGCCACGTCCGTCAAAGCGGTGAACAGACCCAGGTGCTCACGAAGGATGGCCGCTGCAGAAGACAGAGCCTCATCTACCTTAATGGTAGCATCGGTCCATACTTCCAGCGTCAGGCTGTCAAAGTCTGTGCGCTCACCAACACGGGTGTTCTCGATACGATAGTTTGCCTTCTTTACCGGAGTAAAGATGGAGTCGATCGCGATCACGCCGATCGTCTGTGTAGCCGGCTTGTTCTGATCAGCTGTGGCATAACCACGGCCCTTGCTGATTGTCAGCTCGATGAACAGGCGGCCTGCACCATTCATGGTTGCAATGACATGATCCGGATTCATGATCTCGACTTCTTCGTCGTGCACGATGTCACCTGCTGTGACAACACCGGTCTTGCCTTCATCCATGCTGATGTACACGGTCTTCGGTGTATCTACGTGAAGCTTCGCACGGATACCCTTAACGTTGAGGATGATCTCAGTCATGTCCTCGATTACGCCCGGGATCGTGGAGAACTCGTGGTAGACGCCTTCAACACGAATGGATGTTACCGCCGCGCCCGACAAGGAAGACAGAAGCACTCGACGAAGGGAGTTACCCAGTGTCGTACCGTAGCCACGCTCAAGAGGAGCAACTACGTATTTACCGTAGGAGCTGTCTTCGTTCAGTTCTACACACTCAATTGTTGGCTTCATAATTTCAATCATATTTATCCTCCTAGCGCTTTATGCAAGCAGCACGGTGCCATTACTTCGAGTACAACTCGACGATCAGTGTCTCCTTGACCTCGAGATCAACATCTTCACGAGCCGGTTCTCTTACGATGGAGCCGGTCAGTGTCTCTTCGTTGAAGGACAGCCAAGCCGGTACCGGGCGGTTGTTGCTGAGTGTCTCAAACTTCGGAGACTTTCTGGATGTCTCCTTCACTGCGATGGTATCGCCTACCTTCAATGTCATGGAAGGAATGTTTGCCTTCTTGCCATTGACGAGGAAATGTTCATGGGTAACCAGCTGACGTGCTTCTGCACGGGAAGAAGCCAGACCCAGACGATATACGACGTTGTCGAAACGGAGTTCGAGGAGCTCGAGGAGCTTTTCACCGGTCTTACCCTGCTTACGCTCAGCGCGTGCATAAGTAAGTCTGAACTGCTTCTCCAGAACGCCATAGAAACGCTTTGTCTTCTGCTTCTCACGAAGCTGTAAACCATATTCTGAAACTTTCTTTCTGCCCTGACCATGCTGACCCGGAGCGGCACTCTTCTTAGCAAGTGCACACTTTGCGGAATAGCATCTCTCACCCTTGAGGAAGAGCTTGTCTCCTTCTCTGCGGCAGAGACGGCAGGTTCCTTCTGTATATCTAGCCATTCTCTATACCTCCGAACTCAGACTCTTCTTCTCTTAGGCGGTCTGCAACCATTGTGCGGAACAGGAGTAACATCTTTGATCATGGTTACTTCCAGACCGGCTGTCTGCAAAGCGCGGATTGCGGATTCACGACCCGGACCCGGACCCTTTACAAATACTTCTACTGTACGCATGCCGTGATCCGCTGCCTTCTTACCGGCATCCTCAGATGCCATCTGAGCAGCAAACGGTGTACCCTTACGGGAACCCTTCATGCCCATCTCACCGGCAGAAGCCCAGGAGATCGCATTACCCTGCATATCAGTGATTGTTACGATTGTGTTGTTAAATGTAGCGTGAATATGTGCCTGACCTTTGTCAATATTCTTACGCTCTCTTCTCTTCGGTCTTGCGGCCGTTTTCTTAACTGCTTTAGCTGCCATGGGTCCGCCTCCTTACTTCTTCTTACCAGCGATCGTACGCTTCGGTCCCTTACGGGTACGAGCGTTCGTCTTTGTGCGCTGACCACGAACAGGAAGACCCATTCTGTGACGACGGCCACGATAGCATCCGATTTCTGTCAGTCTCTTGATATTAAGGGAAACTTCTCTTCTGAGGTCACCCTCTACATTGTAATTGTTTTCGATCTGATCACGAATCTTAGCGATGTCATCCTCAGACAGATCCTTCACGCGTGTGTCAGGATTGATCTGGGTCTCTGCAAGAATACGATCAGAACTTGTCTTACCAATGCCATAAATGTACGTAAGAGCAATTTCTACTCTCTTGTCATTTGGCAGATCTACACCGGCAATACGAGCCATTCTGTGTACCTCCATGAATGAATCAATAAAAATTTGTTTTCGTATATATATGACATGCTGATGCTAAGATCCTCTCGTGTTAGGAGAGGCAGCCGCCTTGGCATAACTGGTGCATGTAATATCCTACTTTTTTCTTGTTCCCGCCTGCATCGGACCGAGCAAAAAGTCCGGCAGACAAGGATTAACCCTGCTTCTGCTTATGCTTAGGGTCAGAGCAGATGATCATAACGCGTCCGTTGCGGCGGATAACCTTGCACTTCTCGCACATGGGCTTTACCGATGGTCTTACTTTCATGTGTCAAACCTCCCTGCTATAAAAAAACAATACAAAACGACATGCGCTATACGCGCACGCTAAAATATTATACCAAAAACTCTTTGCGATGCAAGTGGTTTTTTTGGCTTTTTCGGAATTTTTTCATGCGCAGGGTATCTGCGCCGAAAATGTCTGATTATTTCGCGCGCCAGGTAATGCGGCCACGGGAAAGATCGTACGGGGAAAGTTCCATGGTGACACGGTCTCCCGGCAGGATCTTAATGTAATTCTGGCGAAGCTTGCCGGAAATGTGCGCCAGCACAATATGGCCGTTCTCCAGCTTTACCTTAAATGTAGCGTTCGGCAGTGCATCATCCACGATGCCTTCTACTTCGATCACATCTTCTTTAGACATTCTTACCCTCCGTTAATGTTATAATTTCAGGACCATTCTCTGTAATGATGATGGTGTTTTCATAGTGCGCCGCGTACTTTCTGTCGCGGGTGATGACTGTCCAGTCATCGTCCAGCAACGCGATCTCGCGTCTGCCGCTGGAGATCATGGGCTCGACACAGAATGCCATGCCCTTTACGATTCTCGGACCGTGACCGGCTCTTCCGTAGTTCGGAACATCCGGATCCTCGTGAAGCTTCTGTCCGATGCCGTGACCGGTCAGCTCACGGATAACTCCGTAGCCGAAGCTTTCGGCATAAGCCTGAACGGCGGCGGACACATCGCCGATACGGTGCTCCGTATTGGCCATTTCAAAACCTTTCCAGAAACATTCTTCTGTCACACGGATCAGTTTTGCGGCTTCCTCGGAGATCTGGCCTACGGCAAATGTTCTGGCTGCATCGGCATGGTAACCGTCCAGAGAACAGCAGACATCGCATGTAACGATATCGCCTTCCTTCAAGACCTTATCCTTTCTCGGGATGCCATGTACAATGACCTCGTTGGGAGAAACACAGATCTGCCCCGGGAACGGCGGATCTCCATAATGGTAGGAAGAGGAAATTGCACCATACTTTTCGAAAGTCTTTCTGGCAATCTCATCCAGCTCCCAGGTGGAAATACCCGGCTCAACTGCCTGTCCCAGCGCATGAAGAGCGGCCTCGACCACTTTTCCTGCTTCTCTCATTTTTGCGAATTCTGCTTCTGTTTTGATCTGAATCATTTTTCAGCCTTTCTATAGCCCATTTTGGCGAGCGCTTCGCTAGCCTGCTCGAAAGCGAACTCCGGGCTCCGGGAGTTGTCCGCTTCGATTACGATACCCTTATCCGCATAAAAATCGATCAGCGGCTTGGTATTCTTCTCATAGGTTTCCAGTCTTGCCTTGACGGTCTCCGGCTTGTCATCATCACGATGGATAACTTCTTTGCCGCAAACATCGCAGACACCCTCGACCTTGGTCGGACGGGAAACGACATTGTAGCTTTCGCCACAAGACAGACATACACGACGATTTACAACACGTTCCATGATCACTTCGGCCGGAACAGTGACGTTAATGACCGCATCGATCTTGGAACCGCTCTTTGCCAGCATCTCATCCAGCTTTTCAGCCTGTGCGATCGTTCTCGGGAAACCATCGAGGAGATAACCATTGGCACAATCATCCTGGGAAAGACGGTCCTCTACCATAGAGATCGTCAGTTCATCCGGAACCAGTGCGCCCTGGTCAATATACTTCTTAGCTTCGATACCCAGAGGAGTCTGCTCCTTGATATTGGCACGGAAAATATCTCCCGTGGAAATATGGGTGATCTTATATTCTCTTTTCAAAACGGCTGCCATGGTTCCTTTTCCGGATCCCGGGGCGCCAAGTAAAATCAGTTTCATACTACACCCTCCTTTTCTCTTAAGGCACGCACAGCCTCGCGTGCGTGATGCACACGAGGCTGTCGTTTGAAATCATTCAATTGTCTGTGCATTACCGTTAGCCAGCATAACACGTTTCCTGCATTGGTTCAATCAAGGAATCCCTTGTAGTTGTGAGTAACCATCTGAGACTCGATCTGATCGACCAGATCATTGGCAACACCTGTCATGATGAGAACAGATGTACCAGCGAACCATACACCTTCCATGCCAGTCAGCTTACCGAGCAGTGTCGGTACGAGGACCACGATGCACAGGAAGCAGGCATCACACCAGTTAAGACGGTTCGCAACCTTCGCGATGAACTCGGAAGTCGGACGGCCCGGACGAACACCCGGAATAAAGCCACCGTTCTTCTGCAGGTTCTGCGAGATCTCGATCGGATTGAACTGGATCATCGAATAGAAGAACACGAACAAGAAAATGCAGAAGAAATATGCTACATAGTAGAACGGGCTGGAACCGAAGTTTCTGAACCATTCTACGATCACGTTCTTACTGTTCGAGAAGAAGAAAGTTACGATCGTGGACGGAAGGGACAGGAAAGACATGGTGAAGATAACCGGCATAACGCTGGACTGGTTAACCTTCAGCGGAATGTATGTGTTCTGTCCGCCATAGACCTTTCTACCGATAACTTTCTTACTGTACTGAACCGGAATTCTTCTTTCCGCATTCTGTACGAATACGCAGAAAATAATTGTTGCCAGAGACACGAGTGTAACCAGCAGGAATGCAATTACACCGATGGTGTTACCAAGGGCAGCATTCTTGAACTTACCGGCAATGTTCAGTGCATCATAATAGAGCATTCTGGCCATTTCCGGAATTCTTGTGACGATACCGGCGAAGATGATCAGGGATACACCGTTACCGATGCCCTTCTCATTGATACGCTCGCCGAGGAATACGACGAAGCATGTACCTGCGGTAAATGTCAGGATGATCAGGGCCGTAGTCAGTGGCTTCGGCAGATAGCTGGTCATCGCACTACGTGTTGCGTAGGTGAAGAAAGAAGCCTGAAGAACTGCGAGACCAACAGTCATATAACGTGTCAGCTTCTGCAGCTTCTTCTGTCCCTCTTCGCCTTCTTTTGCCATATTCTCCAGAGCCGGGATGGCTACAGTCAGGAGCTGGATAATAATGGAAGAGTTGATGTAGGGCGTAATACCCATCGCGAAGATCGTTGCCGCATAAAGGCCACCACCTGCGATAATATCCATCAAGCTACCAATCTGACCCCAGTTACTGACGATCGAGGTAAACTCGGTACGGTTAATACCCGGACAGGGAATGAGACCGCCGACCATGTAAAGCCCAAGAATAAACAGCGTAAAAAGCAGTTTCTTGCGCAGATCCGGCAGACGGAATGCATTCACTAAGGTGTCAAATACGCCCTTCATGTTATACCTCCAGTGCCGATCCACCAGCCTTTTCGATTTTCTCCTTCGCAGAAGCAGAGAACTTCTTGGCCTTTACAGTTAACTTCTTGGTCAGATCACCGTTACCGAGGACCTTAATACCATCGTTTACTTTACCAAGAGTGATGATGCCGGCATCTGCAAGAATGGTTGCATCCACCTCAGCACCGTTATCAAACTTCTCCAGATCAGAAACGTTGATCTCTACATACTCAGCAGCAAAACGCTTGTTGTTGAAACCACGCTTCGGCAGACGTCTGTAAAGAGGCATCTGGCCACCTTCGAAACCAGGACGGACTCCGCCACCGGAACGAGCATTCTGACCCTTGTGTCCACGGCCTGCCGTCTTGCCATTGCCGGAGCCGGCGCCACGGCCTTTACGATATGCTTTCTCGTTTCCGCAGGAAGACATTTCATTCAGTTTCATGTTTCCTATACCTCCATTACACTTCTTCGCACTTAACAAGATGTGCTACAGTGCGAACCATGCCGCGAATTGCTTCGTTGTCAGCCTTCTCTACAGACTGGCCGATCTTTTTCAGACCGAGCGCAGCAACAGTAGCAGCCTGGTTTTTCTTAGACTTGTTGGTGCTCTTCACCAATGTGATCTTCAAGTTAGCCATTGAAGCACACCTCCATTACAAAATTTCTTCTGTGGCCTTGCCACGCAGACGAGCGACCTCTTCCAGAGAACGCATGCTCTTCAGACCTTCGAGGGTCGCGTTGACTACGTTGTTCGGGTTGTTGGTACCCAGAGACTTTGTACGGATATCCTTGATACCGCAGAGCTCGCATACCGCACGAACCGGGCCACCGGCGATGATACCGGTACCACTTGCAGCCGGCTTCATAACGATCTTACCGGCACCGAATACACCGAGAGCCTCGTGAGGAATGGTGCTGTCTACCAGCGGAACAGAAATCATGTTCTTCTTGGCATCTTCGATACCCTTTCTGATCGCGTCCGGGATTTCAGCAGCCTTACCCAGGCCCTTACCAACGTGACCATTCTCGTCACCCACGATTACGAGGGCTGCGAAACGGAAGTTTCTACCACCCTTAACCGTCTT
The DNA here is from genome assembly GCA_902794115.1 of Oscillospiraceae bacterium. Taxonomy (GTDB): domain Bacteria; phylum Bacillota; class Clostridia; order Saccharofermentanales; family Saccharofermentanaceae; genus Scatonaster. The sequence continues at coordinate 5,540 of CADBGD010000048.1, read as the reverse complement.
GGAAACACGTCCGATATGGATGACTTTTTCTTTTAATTCGGTTGAATTAGGATCAAAACCCATCTTGTCTACCCTCCTGATTAGAACTTCAGGCCAGCTTCACGAGCGGCCTCTGCCAATGCTGCTACACGTCCATGGAAGATGTAACCGCCTCTGTCGAACACAACCTCGTTGATGTTCGCAGCCAGTGCACGCTCGGCAACTTTCTTACCAACAGCCGCAGCACCTTCCTTGTTGCTTCCATTTGCAATCGAAGCTTTCACTTCTTTTTCTAATGTGGAGGCACTTACCAAAGTCTTGCCAGCCTCATCATCGATGATCTGAGCATAGATGTTTGTGTTACTTCTGAATACGCACAGACGCGGACGAGCTGCAGTACCGGTGATCTTTCTTCTCACGCGGACGTGCTTTCTGCGGCGAATAGCGTTCTTGTCAATCTTATTAATCATGCTTGTTCACCCCTTCACTTACTTCTTAGCGCCTGTCTTACCTTCCTTGATGCGGACAAATTCACCAACATATCTGATACCCTTGCCCTTATATGCATCCGGAAGTCTGAACGAACGGATCTTAGCGGCGGTTTCGCCAACTAACTGCTTATCAGCACCCTTAACGATGATCTGGTTCTGAGCCGGAACATCAATGGTGATGCCAGCCGGTTCTTCCATTTCGATCGGGTGGGAGTAACCAAGGTTGAATACAACCTTCTTACCCTGCTTTGCGGCCTTGTAACCAACACCCTGGATCTCGAGTTCCTTCTTAAAACCTTCGGAACAACCGATGACCATGTTGTTGATCAGAGAACGTGTCAAACCATGGAGAGCCTTAACCTGCTTCTCATCGTTCGGTCTCTTAACCGTGATCACATTGTCGTTAATTTCTACAGAGATGGACGGATGCACATTCAGAGAAAGTGTCGCGTCCTTGCCTTTTACAGTGATGATCTGACCATCCTGCTTTACTTCGAGCCCTGCCGGGATCGTGATCGGCATGTTGCCAATTCTAGACATACAATCTTACCTCCTGCTCTTTAGATTGCGGAACTGTTAGGTTCCATTTCAGAGTGTGTCTATTTTTACCTTACCAAACGTAAGCCATAACCTCGCCGCCAACGCCGAGCTTTCTGGCCTTCTTGTCAGTCATAACGCCCTTGGATGTGGAGATGATGGCGATACCCAGGCCACCGAGAACCTTCGGGAGATTCTCTTTATCCGCGTAAACACGGAGACCCGGCTTGGAAATTCTCTGGATACCGGAAATAACGTGCTTTCTGGCAGCGTACTTCAGAGTGATCTTGATCATTCCCTGCTTATCATCTTCGATCGTTTCAAAAGAAGCGATATAACCTTCATCTACTAAAATCTGCGCGATAGCCTTCTTCAAATTGGAAGCAGGTACCATAACAGTCGGGTGACCGGCTGTGCCTGCATTACGGATTCTTGTCAGCATATCTGCAATTGCATCTGTAATCTGCATATTCTTTCCTCCTTCGTGCTATCGGTTACCAGCTTGCCTTACGAACACCCGGGATCTGGCCCTTGTAAGCCAGGTCACGGAAGCACAGACGGCAGATTCCATACTTACGGATATAAGAATGCGGTCTTCCGCAGAGCTTGCAACGGTTGTGCTGCTGAACCTTGAACTTAGGTGTGCGCTGCGCCTTCAGTTTCATTGACGTTTTAGCCATATTACTTATACCCTCCTATTACTTACGGAACGGCATGCCGATGAGGGACAGCAGAGATCTTGCTTCCTCGTCGCTCTTCGCCGTTGTAACGATGATAATGTCCATACCACGTACCTTGTCGATCTTATCAAAATCGATTTCCGGGAACATCAGCTGCTCCTTGATACCCATAGCATAGTTACCATGACCATCGAAAGAGTTCGGGTTTACACCACGGAAGTCACGTACACGCGGCAGAGAGATGCTGATGAACTTATCCAGGAAGTTGTACATATTCTCGCCACGGAGAGTAACCTTGCATCCGATCTTCATGCCTTCTCTGAGCTTAAAAGCCGCAACGGACTTGGAAGCAACAGTAGCGATCGGCTTCTGGCCGCAGATAATACCCATATCGCGCATCGCATTCTCGAGTGCCTTCGGGTTATCCTTAACTTCGCCAACACCCATGTTAAGAACGATCTTCTCGATCTTCGGGATCTGCATGCAAGACTTATACTTGAACTGTTCCTGCAAAGCAGGCGCAACTTCATTTACATACTTGTCCTTTAATCTAGACATTTAATTACTCCTCCTTTGCCTTCTTGATCTGGTCGATATCCGCGCCGCACTTCTTGCATACACGGAACTTGGAACCATCTTCAGCAACTCTCTTGCCAACACGGGTAGCCTTGCCGCACTTGGGGCAAACCAGCATTACGTTGGAAGCATCGATGGATCCTTCCTTCTCGATGATGCCGGCCGGCTTTGTCTGGCTCTGAGCCTTCTGATGCTTCTTGATCATGTTTACACCGGAAACAACCACGCGTCCGGCCTTCGGATCAGTCTTGAGGACCTGGCCCTGAGAGCCGGCGTCCTTACCAGAGATAACAACGACTTTGTCGTCCTTCTTTACATGAATCTTACTAGCCATTTGTCATCCTCCTTACAGAACTTCCGGAGCCAGAGAAAGGATCTTCATGTAATCCTTATCACGAAGCTCTCTCGCGATAGGCCCAAAGATACGGGTTCCACGCGGGTTCTTATCTTCTTTAATGATAACAGCGGCATTCTCATCGAACTTGATGTAGGAGCCGTCAGCTCTTCTTACGCCCTTCTTTGTGCGAACAACAACTGCGCGAACTACATCGCCCTTCTTTACCACGCCACCCGGAGTAGCGGTCTTCACAGAGCAGACGATGACATCACCGATATTCGCATACTTACGCCAGGAACCACCAAGCACCTTGATGCAGGCAAGTTCTTTTGCGCCAGTATTATCCGCAGATCTTAATCTGGATTCTACTTGAATCATCTTGATTTTCCTCCTTTACGTAATTCCCTTACGTATTACTTCGCCTTCTCAATAATCTCGACCAGTCTCCAGCGCTTATCCTTAGACAGCGGGCGGGTCTCCATTACCTTAACCTTATCGCCGATGCCGCACTGATTCTCTTCATCATGTGCCTTCAGCTTATAAGTTCTCTTCATGATCTTTCCATAAAGCGGATGCTTTACGTGCTCAACAACCGATACAACGATTGTCTTATCCATCTTGTCGGAACTTACGATACCGACACGTGTCTTTCTGAGGTTACGATCGCTCATTGCACTATCTCCCTTCATTAATTAGCCTTAAGCTCGATCTCACGGAGAATCGTGTTGACACGAGCGATGTCGCGCTTTACAGCACCCAGGCGCTGCGGATTCTCGAGCTGGTTGGTAGCATGCTGGAAACGAAGCTTGAAGAGTTCATCCTTCAATGCAACCAGTTCCTGCTGAAGCTCTTCAGTGGACTTCGAACGCAATTCTTTAGCTGTCATGTCAAGATACCTCCTCTTCCTTCTTAATGAACTTTGTCTTGCAAGGGAGCTTATGTCCGGCAAGACGCATAGCCTCACGAGCTACTTCTTCGGATACACCTGCGATCTCGAAGAGAACGCGGCCCGGCTTAACTACTGCTACCCAGTACTCCGGAGTACCTTTACCGGAACCCATTCGAGCTTCGGCAGGATGCTTTGTTACCGGCTTATCCGGGAAGATCTTGATCCAGACCTTACCGCCTCTTTTTACGTAACGGTTGATAGCGATACGAGCGGCTTCGATCTGATTGCTGGTGATCCAGCAAGGTTCGGTGGTGTACATACCGTAATCACCGTAAGCAACGAAATTACCTCTGGAAGCCTTACCGGTCATGCGGCCACGCTGCTGCTTTCTATGCTTTACTCTCTTAGGAAGTAACATTAGGCTTCGCCTCCTTCCGCAACTTTAACAGTCTTCTTAGCTGTCAGGATCTCACCACGGTAGATCCATACCTTAACACCGATGCGGCCGTACTGTGTATTTGCCTCGGCAAATCCATAGTCGATATCAGCACGCAGTGTCTGCAGCGGGATAGTACCTTCGTGGTATGTCTCGGAACGAGCGATTTCAGCGCCACCCAGACGACCGGAGCAAGCGGTCTTGATACCCTTTGCACCGCACTTCATGGTACGGGACATGGCCATCTTCATAGCACGACGGAAAGAAACACGTCTCTCCAGCTGGGAAGCGATGTTCTCAGCAACGAGCTGAGCATTCGCATCAGAATTCTTAACTTCACGAACATCTACGAAGAAATTCTTCTTAAATTTCTTCTGCAGCTTCTTCTTGAAATCCTCGATACCAGCGCCCTGACGGCCGATGATGATACCCGGCTTTGCAGCGTTGATAATGATGGATGTCTTGTCTGTGCCCTTACGCTCGATCTCGATATTCGAAACACCGGCAGCAAAGCACTCTTTCTTTACAAAATCACGGATTTGCTTGTCCTCAACGAGGAAATCGCTGAATGTCTTCTTGTCGGCGTACCAACGTGTGTCCCACTCTTTGATGACACCGACGCGCAATCCATGGGGATTAACCTTCTGGCCCATTCTTTATTCCTCCTTATACTCTTTCCTTGAGAACTACAGTAACGTGACTTGTTCTCTTATTGATTCTCGACGCAGATCCTCTTGCTCTCGGAATGAAACGCTTCAGGATCGGGCCTGCACCAGCGTATGCATCAGCTACATACAGGCTGCCTCTGTTCAGGCCGTTGTTGTTTACAGCATTTGCCTCAGCGGACTTCATCGCCTTCTTCAGAATCGGAGAAGCTGCCTTCGGTGTGTAATCCAGGATCGCATAAGCCTCGTCGATATCCTTACCCTTGATCAGATCAGCAACGATCTTTACCTTACGGGGTGTGATGCGGACATACTTTGCGATCGCCTTACCCTGATCCTTACCGATACCCAGGAGCTTCTTCTGCTTCTTGGTCAGGATCGGGCTCTTCGCGTTCTTCTTCTGCTGCTTACCGTAAGCTTCGAGGATCGAATCGCGATTCGCTTCGATATAGTCTTTGGTCAATTTTACTTTTTCCACTATGTTTTCCTCCCTTCAAAGCTTACGATCACTTACCGCCGGAAGACTTTTCACCGGCATGGCCACGGTAAGTTCTTGTCGGTGCGAACTCACCCAGCTTATGTCCGATCATTTCTTCTACGATATAAACCGGAACGTGTCTTCTACCGTCGTACACAGCAATTGTGTGGCCGACCATTTCAGGATAGATTGTCGAAGCGCGAGACCAAGTCTGGACAACCTTTTTCTCATTCGCTGCGTTCATCGCATTGATTTTCTTCATCAGGGCTTCCTGTACGAAATAACCCTTTTTGGTTGATCTACTCATTATGGTTCCTCCCTTCGCTTACTTTCTACCCTTAACAATGTACTTGTTAGACTGCTTCTTCTTGTTTCTGGTCTTCTTACCAAGAGTCGGAACACCCCAAGGTGTAACAGGACCCGGCAGACCGATCGGGGACTTACCTTCACCACCACCGTGCGGGTGATCGTT
>CADBGD010000047.1 GCA_902794115.1 Oscillospiraceae bacterium | reverse complement strand
TCTTTGACCGTGGCGGCTGGATGAATCCGGATATCGTTTCCTGGTTTGAACGCTATACGAAGATCATCGTGGATGCACTTTCCGACCGGGTCAAGTACTGGTTCACCATTAATGAACCGCAGATCTTCCTGGGTCTGGGATACTATACCGGCGCCCATGCGCCTTTCCTGAAGATGTGTGACCGGGATCTGCTTGTCATGACCAAGCATGTTCTTCTTTCCCATGGTACAGCTGTAAAAGTGATCCGGGAAAATGCAAAGAAGGAACCGAAGATTGCTTATGCACCTACAGGTCCGACGTTTATTCCGGATAACGATTCAGAGGAAGCGATCGAAAAAGCAAGAGCCAAGTCCTTTGCCTTCGATGGCGACGGATATCTCTTCTCCAATTCCTGGTGGTCGGATCCGATCTTCCTGGGAAGATTCCCGGAAGGCGCCAAAGAATTCTTCGGTGACGATCTGCCGGAGTTTACGAAGGAAGAATGGGAACTGATTTCTTCTCCGCTGGATTTTTACGGATGCAATATCTATACCGCTATGCGTGATATGAAAGAACTGGCTGCTTCCGATGCCAAGGACGGTCTGGTCGGCGAGCCGATCACGGCCATCAACTGGGCGATCACCCCGGATGTGCTTTACTGGTCTGCACGCTTCTTCTATGAGCGTTATAAGGTACCGGTCATGATCACGGAAAACGGCTGTGCCAATGTGGACTATGTCCATCTTGACGGCAAGGTTCATGATCCGCAGCGGATCGATTTTACCACACGTTATCTTCGTGCCTTCTTAAAGGCCGGCGAAGACGGTATCCCGCTGGCCGGATATATCTACTGGTCCTTCATGGATAACTTCGAGTGGGGCATTGGTTATGACGCCCGTTTCGGCCTGGTTCATGTGAACTACCAGACCCAGAAGCGCACGCTGAAAGATTCGGCTTACTGGTACCGCGATGTGATCGCAAGTAACGGAGAATCCATCTGGAATTAAGAAAGGGTGTAAACGGAAACAGGATTTCCGGGAGAGAAAAACAAAGTGCGGTGCAGTGAAAACTGCATCGCACTTTGTTCATTCTATTCTTCGTTCCTCTTTACTGATTTGTCTTCGTTCTTCGGATCATTCCACTCAGTTTTTCCGGAACGGATTCGGTCCGTTTGGATCGAATTCCGGAAGATCCGACAATCCGATTTCGACCGCCAGACTTTCATGAGTGTCGTCACTGTGGTCGAACTGCTCTTCGTTTCCGACCCGGCGGTTTACCGGTCTCTGAGGAAGTCTCTGACCTCTTCCCAAAGATCTTTCCATCGCTTCCGCTTTCATGTTATAAAGCGGGGAATGCTCTGCGGGAAGGGGTACCGGTGCGCTGGGGATCGGAGTCAGCTTACTCTCCTCCAGTGCTTTTTCCGCCTCCACCTGAAACGCTTCCTTAATTTCCGGCACCGCGATCACGGCACTTCTTCTCGTCACTTTTTCCAGATGCAGAAGGCTCTTATCCGCAGACATCTCATTCAGGGTCATCTCTGCAGTGATGGCCGAGGCCATGTTATCGTTCATGTATGTCCGGTAATTTACCAGCCGGTCCTCTCCGCCGAAATCATCGATCGTAAACTTCTTGATCTTCTTTTTACTCATGCTCTTCAGGGACTGATCCTGCTGCGGAAGAGGGGCTTCCGTGACACTTTCCGTCTCCAGAACACAACTCTGGCCGGAGATTGCATTCATATACCAGCTGATAAAGTGGTCTTTCTTTCTGATCTTTACCATCCAGACAGGTATGTAGATCAGCTGACTCATCGCCGGCTGATACTCTGTACTATCCACAAACGAACTGATCGCAAAGTTATCCAGATTCGTGGTGATCAGGCATTCCTTTACATAGTCGCGGATCAATCTTCCAAAATAATCCGAAAGTTCAGACGCCGGACGGTCAAGGCCCAGGATCACCGCTTCCTTTTCCATACCCGATGTGGTTTCTTTCTCCGATGCATTTGCCGAAACCTTTATAGGCGATATCTGCAGGAAACGCTCTCGGGTAATCGCAGTACTTCCGCAAAGAGGAATGCCTTTCCAGGCCATTTCCCCGCCCACATTTTTCGCATAGGGTGTCGTGGAATTATCGGTCTTTTCCAGAGAAAAATCATTCAGAAGAAAAACGCCCAGCATCTTCTCTCCGATATTCCGGGGAGACTTGACGTAGGGAACCACACTTAAGATCGCGCTGGCATAGACGTGATAGTCATAAAACAGGCACGGAACATAGGCCGGCGTGATATCCTCCACATAAGCTTTGGCATGGGAACCCGGAAGCCGGAATTTACCACGCTTTATCGCGGAAAGGTACTCGGTTTCCGCCTCTTTTCTGCTACAGGAAAACGGAATGCAGGTACCCTCTTCCGGCACCGCCACATCTCCAGTGTCTGAAATAAGTTCCTCACTTCCGCAATAAAGACAGTGGGAGATCTTATTTGAGGAGAGGCTTCCCTTTACCATATCCTTTCCGCATTCCAGGCATCGTATGACTTCTTTTCTCTCGCGCTTTAGATCGTGGATATAAAAGCCGGCATCGGGACGAAGGAGAATATCGTTTTCCGAAAAAGAAGTCCCGCAAAAACAGCAGGCAGAAGAAGATCCCTCATCGAGGATCACTTCTGCCTTGCATTTTGGACATAAATAGGCGCGCTCCATATTTCTACAGAACCAGATTATTTAAACGGGCTCGGTCCATCCGGGTCGTAATCCGGAAGATCACGAATGGCTCTTTGTGCCCGGCGCTCACCCTCTGCCAGTTCTTCACGGATCGGGTTGATACCGAAAGCCAGCGGCGGAACGCTGTCATCTTTCGCCAGGCGATGAACGCTTGCATCGTCAAGAGGTTCCGGAAGCTGATCCAATGTGGATACGACAGCCGGCTTATCCTCGAACTCTGCCGGATCGTAAGATCTTCTTACCGGTTCTTCCTCTGCCGGGCGGGCAGCGAACGGTGAACCCGGACGGCTTGCCGGTCTATCAGCAGGAACAAACGGACTCTGGATCTCACGTCTTCTTTCTTCTTCTTCCATCTGAAGGCGCTGTGCATAAGTACGCGGACGTGCCGGTTCTTCGCGCGCAGGAGCCGCATCGAAAGCGGAACGTCTCGGTGCTTCCTGCGATGCAGCAGGCTGGGAAGCAGGTCTTCTTGGTGCACCCACTTCTACTTCTACGCCGGAATGACGGCGGCTGGCTTCTTCCTCACGGATCGAGCGTACCGAACGCGGAGGCTCTCTTCTCGGAGCTGCACCACCCTCTTCACGGATTGAACGAGGAGGTTCTCTTCTCGGAGCCGCGCCACCTTCTTCACGAATAGAACGCGGAGGTTCTCTTCTCGGAGTAGAAACTTCTCTTTCCTGAGCGTGTCCGCTCGGAAGAACTTCCTTGGCGCTTCCGTCAGGTCTCCAAAGAGACGGTTTCTCTCTCGGCTTTTCTACATCGATGACCTGACCTTCCGGTTTCATGAGTGAGCCTCTCGGCCGCTCATCCTGGTAGGCTGTCATAGGTGTGCCCCACGGAGTCAGCGGTCCATCGTTCTCCGGCTGACGCTCCCAGATCGGGACATTCTCATTTGCTTTTTTCTTCATAGAAGAAGCAGCCGGACGTTCGGAAGCGGTGCGGGATCCCGGACGGCCGCTTCTCGGTTCATCGTCTTCCACCGGACGTCTAGCCGGACGGAATGCGGAATTGATCGGACGTACTTCCTCTTCCGGCTCTTCCTGACGGGAGGCCAGGCCCTGAGGCTGCTGGATCGCAGAACGGTATGCCGGACGGTTTGCCGGCTCTTCTTCCGGTGCTCTTCCTGCAATCGCCGGACGAGACGATCCCGGTCTGGATGTAGAAGGACGGGAAATGCCTGTTCTGGCGGCAGCTTCATCATTTCTTTCCCGATCCTGCTCCATCAGTTCTTCACGGGAAGGTCTTCTTACGCGGTCACGCGGAGAGTCGGAATTATTTGCACGGAACGGGCTTCCGCCACGGGAAGCACTTCCACCGGCAGGCTTCGCCCAGGACGGTGTCTCGGACGCTTCCGGCATCTCTCCCCACTTGTGCTGTTTAGCCAGTGACGGCATCTGATGAATATCGTCATCCAGATGATTCTCAGCCAGATATTCCAGATTCGGCATAGACTCAGTTCCTCTGGCCAGCGGGGACAGCGGACGGGTCGCTACCGGGCGGTTATTCTCATCCAGTTCCGGATGGTGTTCCACTTCTTCCACGTACACATCTCCACGCTTCTGTGCCAGCGGAGCGGCCGGACGGAAAGCAAGCGGACGGTCATTCTTATCACTGCCGAAATAATTCTCGGACGCATTGACCTTCGGAACAACCTCACGGGCTTCGCCATCAGTTTCTTCTTGGTTCAGGACACTTCCCGGCAGAACACCGGAATCGTATTCCGAATTCATAATGGCCATGCCACGTTCTGCTTCCGGTGCTTTTTCCGGACGGCGCGGGATCGGTGTGCCGGACATAGTCGGTTCGCCGCTGAAAGCAGGCTTCTTCTTCTTGGCAAAAGAGAATGTGATGTTCGCCATCATCTCCTCATCTTCTCCCTCAGAAGGCTCCTTGACCTCCGGAATTTCTGCCTCCTTGACCTCCGGAATTTCTGCTTCCTCGACCTGCGGTTCCTTTTCCACTTCCGGCTTTGCAGTTTCTTCCACTACCGGTTCGGAAGAAGCTTTCTTGAAGATCTCCACTTCTTCACCTTCCGGCAGTTCGAAATCATCTACCGGATCCGGCTGCGGTTCGAAATCGTCATACTGCGGGATAGGCGGCATGGTCGGCTCAAACTTCGGCATCGGAACTTCGTAAGCATCCAGAGAATCCAGGGAATCCGGATCCTTGACCTGAACTTCGTATGCTTCCGCTTCTTTCGGTTCTTCTCTCGAAGTGCGGCGGATCATGGCCTCAAACGCGGAATTCAGATCCATGCCGGCCTGGTTGACCATAACATCATTTCTGGTATTCAGATCAGGAAGAGCAACCTCCGGTTCTGCCTCGGAAGAGCGGTTCGTGCCGCCCAGCGGAGACATGCCCATAGGGGCCATTCCCATTGGAGGCAGCTGATCCGGTGCATTCTGAGCCGGGATCTCCTGATTGCCCATGGCGATTCTCTCTGCCATCGACTTCGGCTGCGTGATCTGCTCGTCTTCCTCTGTTCTTTCCCACAGGGGTTTATTTCCGGAAGAGGCAACGCTCGGACGATCCAGAGCAGGCTTCTTCGTTCTGGCAGGCTGACGTGCGCCGGTTGCGGCAGACGGCGGCGGTGTCACGGCACGGGCCCAGCTGGGTGCTTCCGCGGCAGCCGACATATCTCCCTTCGGAGCCTCTTTGGCAGCCACGCGGAGACGTGCTGTCATTTCACGTGCACGCTGCTGCTCTTCTTCTTTAGTCAGTTTCTTATTTGGATCACGCTTACGAAGTGCTTCCACAGCAGGATCCAGACTCGGGCGGGCGGAGAAGATGTCCTTGTTTCCGTCCGGAAGAGGAGGAAGCGGTTCCAGACCACTGTCTTCTTTTTCCGGAAGTTTGCTGCCATCCGCGCTTACGCGGGAATTCTTCGGTTTTTCAAAGAAGGAATAATCGAGGATCTCAATATTCGGATCTTTAATGTTGAACTCAAAGTGAGTATCCTGCATCGCCGTGCAGCGTTCCTTATCCCAGTACTGCTGATACGTGATCGTATTCTTCTTCGCGGTCTGCTTGGCCATCGGGATATTCGCCTCGATCTCGCCATTTTGTCCGTTCATGGCAAAATAGAACTCACGGCCCATATATTCGCCCTTCATGTACCAGATCGGGTACAGCACCAGTTCGCCGATACCCAGAGGATAATCGGTACGGTCCTGGAAATAGGCGATATCGTAAGAATCGGAATGGGCGTCCATGATCATCTGACGGGTCCACTTCTTGATGCGCTCCATGAATTCCTGCATGGATGTGATCGGATCCTTGGTGATCGCAAGAACAGCCGCATCCTGAAGCATCTTATCGTTCAGCTTCGTCATCTTCGACTGGTCGTAAGGCTGCAGTGCATTTATAGTGGTATCTTTAAGAAGTCCCGATGCATCGAAAGGAATGCCCTGCCAGGACAGCACACCACCGGTGGTATGTTCGGATGGCTGTTCCTGCGGCTCTTTGGCAGAACTTCCTTTGAAGTTCTGACGGAAACGGGAGAGCGAAGAACGGATCGGAGCAAGGCTCTCGGATACGTCAATTCCCATGATCACCGTGTGATTATCGTTGGCCTTATTCCGCAGCATTGCAGTCAGGCGGGCATAAGCCAGTACTTCATAGGTAAAAGACCAGATCGGTACGTATACCTTATGCAAAAGCGCACTGTTCTCTTCTGTTGCCAGTGTACGGCCGACAGCGGAATTATTGCGGATATAATCCAGGAAGATCTCTTCCACCTGGGCTTTTGTATGGGTAAAGGGGATGGCTCTTCTCGGCATGGCACCGATCATCTCGCCGTTATCCTTCACATTGGTATCGGCGCAAAGCGGGCACTCATGTTTACCGGTAGCTTTGGCGATAAAGTCACTGCCGCACGTCTCACAATGGAAACTGTGATACACTTTTTCATTCCAGGCGTCACCAACATAGTAACCGCCTTCCAGCTCACGTACTTCATCACGGGGTCCTAAAACCGTATGGCAGAAGCAGCAAGTGTATTTCTTGGATTCGTCATATATCAGGTCTGCCAGACAATTCGGACAGTGAAATGCTATTTCCATAAGAACGCGCCCTCCTATTTCACTCTATAATATAAAATTTGTTTGTCAGATTGTCAATTATCTCTTAGTATGCTACACTTAACCTATTCGAAAAAACGGGGTGCAGTAGGTACGCTTATGAGAAATGTCGCATTTTCATTTGAATATGCGGAACAGTATAAACAGCAATCCGAGAGCCTCTTCCAAGACGCCAACCGTCGTTCCAAGGAGGAAGGCTATTTTGCCAACGGCTATTCCCTGTTATGCGAGTATTACGAGGGAGAAGTAAATGGCGAAGAGCGTCTTGCCGCCCATTATTCCCTCTTTGCCCCCAATCACGATCTGATTTTAAGTTATGATTGTCTTGACTGTGCCCATCCCTTAAGTGAGATGATCTCCCACAGAGACGGAAATCTTTATTATCTTTTCCGCCGTGACCGTTTCGGTTTTTCCGTTTTCAACCTGAATTCTCTGACAGAGCACCGTTTCTATTCCGACGAGGCTTTCGAAAACGGCGTGGATTTCATCTGGTGCGGTGCCGAATACTACCCGGAGAGAAATACTCTCTTTGTTGTCGGCCAGATGCCGGGAGCCCCTTTTGAAGTCTACGAATTCGACTTTTCCGAGCCGATGACATGTATCGCTTATGTACCGGAAGATGCCATCATCCTGACGGCGCCCTCTCTGGATTTCGTAGATGAACTGGAAGATTTCCGGGACGAATATGCTTCCTGGGGCGAAGAGAACATCTTCGGTTCGGCGCTTCTTAATTCCTTTGACGATATTGCCGAGTGGTTCGCGTTTGTCGAATCTCTGCGTTCGAAAAAGACCGCGCCCACCTATTACATGCCTTCCACCGTGTTTGTGGCTTTCCGTATGTCTGATGGTATTCCGGTTGGCATGATCGAGGTCAAGCATGAGCTGAATGACTATATGTCCAAGCATGGCGGGCATATCTCCTATTCCGTGCGTCCTTCCGAGCGCCGCCGCGGGTATGGAAAAAGAATGCTGGCCATGGTCCTTCCCTTTGCCAAGCTCCTGGGACACACCAAGGTCCTGGTCGTCTGCCATACCGATAACGAGCCTTCCCGCCGTACGATCCTGGCGGATGGCGGTGTCTACGAGCAGACCTACTTCAGTGAACTGGACAACATCTATAACGAAAACTACTGGATCCGCACCACACCGGATGCCACTTCCGAGCCCGGTAAGGCCGGAAACGTTTCCTGAAAAAGCCGGCACCGGAAAGGGCGCCGTTTTCTTTTTCCAAGAACTCATACGAATAGTAAAAAACTCATACGAATAATTTCATACAGAAAAAGACCATCATGGGAATGGAGATGGTCGAAAGGATCATGCTCTGCACCGTCGCTCTTGCAGCAAAATCCGGAGAACAGTTGTATTTTTCAGACAATATCACGTTCATGGAGCCGCAAGGCAGGGCACACATCAGTACGATCACAGAAGCCGTGGTCGGCTGTATTTCTATCACGCGACCAATCAGGAACATAGCCAGAAGGCAGGTGCATGGGATCACCAGAAGCCGCATCAGCGAGACGAGATAGGACTTTAGGTCGGAAAGAACACGGGAGAGAGGCATTGCCGCCAGATTCGATCCGATGATGATCATGGAAAGCGGCACGGTCACAGCAGCGATCAGGTCCACCGGTTCCGACACATACTTTGTAAAGGTAATAGGGGAGATAAAAATGGCGATCGCCGCAATGGATGCCAGATTCACAGGCTGAAACAGAAGTTCTTTCAGGTCTCCCTTCTTCCCGCTCAAAAGATGGATGCCGTAAGTATACATGAAAAGGTTGTAGGCCATGTTGAAGACGACAGCCAGAAGAAGTCCGTGATCTCCATAGAGCGCGGACATGATAGGGAAGCCCACAAAGCCGGTATTGGCAAAGGTGGTCATGGTCACGAAGACCCGCTTTTCCTTATCCTGGAAATTCAGTTTTTTACTGATGGCCGTCATGACCACCAGCGTCACCGCATAGTACAAGATGGCCGCAATCAATGTAGCCAGCATGCCGCGGGCCACTTCCGAGGATTTTTCATAGTTGGCGGACGCCAATATCGAAAATGGCAAAATGGCCTTCAGAAGCATGTCTGAAAGGCCTTTCTGCATACGTTCGTCGATTATGCGGTTCTTTCTGAGAATGAATCCCAGAGCGACAGCCACAACGATCTTGATGAAAACAAGATACAGAACGCTCACTCGCTCTTGTCCTCCCAATCCGAGGCACGGGATACCGCTTTATTCCAGTTGATGAGAAGTTTGGTCCGCTTCTCGTCCGGCATGGACGGAGAGAACACGGCATCGCTGTGGCGAAGTTCCGACAGTTCTTCCAGATCTTTCCAGTATCCGCAGAACAATCCGCCCAGGTAGGCCACGCCCTGCGAGGTGGTCTCTCTTTCTCTTGCACGGTCAACCTGGCACTGCAGGATATCGGCCTGGAACTGCATCATGAAACGGCTGACGCTGGCGCCGCCATCTGCTTTCAGAAGCTGGATCGGGCAATCCGCCTCCTGCTGCATCAGCATGACAAGATCGTAGACCTGATAAGCAATGCTTTCCAGCGCGGCCCGGGCAATATGCGCTTTATTGGTACCGCGGGTCAATCCGACGATGGCGCCACGGGCATACATATCCCAGTAGGGAGCGCCAAGGCCCGAGAACGCCGGAACCAGTACAACACCTCCGTTATCCGGTACCGTCTCGGCCAGTACGTCACAGTCGGACACATGGTCGATCAGTTTCAGTTCATCACGGAGCCACTGAATGGTGGAGCCTGCGTTAAATACACTGCCCTCCAGCGCGTAGGTGGTCTTTCCGTCGATGGACCAGGCGGCCGAGGTCAGAAGGCCCTGCTTACTGAAAATCGGTTCTTCACCGACATTCATCAAGGTAAAGCAGCCGGTGCCGTATGTGTTTTTGATATCACCTTTTGAGAAACAAGTCTGTCCGAAAAGCGCTGCCGGCTGATCACCGAGGATGCCGCAGACGGCCACGCCGGAAATGGCTTCCAGTCCCGGAATATCCGAGGCGACAAAGCCGAATTCCGAAGCACCCGGCAGGGCCTCCGGAAGCATGCTTTCCGGAATATGGAAATACTGGCACAGTTCTTTGTCCCAGGAAAGTTCCCGGATATTAAAAAGCATGGTGCGGGAGGCGTTGGAATAGTCCGTGCGGTGGGAGCGGCCTCCGGTCAGACGGTACAGGATCCAGGTGTCCACGGTACCGAAAAGGATCTCTCCCTGGCCGGCACGGGCCTTTAATCCCGGTACCTGCTCCAGGATCCACTGGATCTTGGTGGCGGAAAAATACGCATCCGGAACCAGTCCCGTCTTCTGTCTTACGGTCTCCACAAAATCCGGATCTTCCTTTTTCAGTTTTTCTACGAGAGGTGCCGTTCTTCTGCACTGCCACACGATGGCGTTATAGACCGGACGGCCGGTATTCTTTTCCCAGAGGATCGTCGTCTCTCTCTGGTTTGTGATACCGATACCGGCGATCTGTCCTTTCTGTATGTTGGCCTTAGCCAGAACCTGACGGATACAGTTGTAAACAGTCTGCCACAAAAGCTCCGGATCATGTTCGACCCAGCCGAGCTGCGGATAATGCTGCTCAATGGATTCCTGTGCCGACGCCACACATGTGCCGTCTTTTCCGAAGATCATAGCGCGGGAGCTTGTAGTGCCCTGGTCGATCGAAAGCATGTACTTTTCCATAGTATTCTCCTTGCCTGCTTCTGGCGGTCCGGAAAGTGCTTTTCCGGTACGGGTGTTGGCCATGCCGTTTCCTTTTAGAAACGCTTATAGACCCAGTTCAATTTACTTAGCCATTTGGTGTCCATCTGGTTGATGGAATCGGCACCGAAGCGGATCCTCCACTGGCCGGTAGGAGTTCCCGGTGCATTCATACGCGTATCCGAGCCAAAGCCCATCACATCCTGAAGCGGTGCGATGGCAAGTTTGGCAGCCGAAGACCATACCGTAGTCAGCATCGCCCGGCAGGCCGGTGCGTGCACGCCGCCGTCGCCCCAGTTGCTGCCATGGAAACGGCAGTAGTCCAGTGCAAACTGACGGTCCTGCTCAGAGGCTTCCCACAGCCATCCGAGAAGGGTGTTGTTATCGTGGGTGCCGGTATAGGCAATACAGTTCTCCGGATAGTTATGAGGCATGTGTTTGCTGTCGTCATGGGGGACCATACCGAACTGCAGTACCCGCATAGTCGGAAGTCCGGTCTCCTCAAGGAAAGCGATCAATTCATCATCGGTCTCGCCCAGATCCTCGGCAAAGATCGCCGGATGACGTCCGAACTCATCGAAGATCTTATTCCACAGCTTCATGCCCGGACCCGGATACCACTTGCCGTTTCTGGCATTCTCCGCATCTGCCGGGCAGGCATAGAAGCGGGAGAAGCCGCGGAAATGGTCGATACGGATCACGTCATACAGACGGAAGTTCTGGTGAAGTCTGGAAAGCCACCAGGCGTAGTCCTGCTTCTCGTGCGCATCCCAGTCATAGACCGGATTTCCCCACAGCTGGCCGTCCTCGCAGAAATAATCCGGCGGAACTCCGGCCACGCTCTTAAAGGAGCCGTCCTTATTGGTCTGGAACAGAGAGCGGTTCGCCCAGACATCACAGCTGTCGCCGCTGACATAGATCGGAATGTCACCGATGACGGAGATGCCGATCTCATTGATCTTCTTTTTCAGTTTCGCCCACTGATCGTAGAAAATAAACTGGATGAAAAGATAGAAATCACAAAGGTCCTTATTGGCCTCGCAGAAGGCCGCCACAGCTTTCTTATCATATTTCTGCAGTGCCTTATCGTCCCAGTCCCACCAGGCTTTCTGCTCCTGGGTCTCCTTGATGGCCTGGAAAACAGCCACATCTTTGACCCAGTCGTTTTCCTTTTGGAAAGCCGCCATTTCTTTTCGGATCTCCGGTGTGACCTTACTGTAGGCACGCTTCAGCATTTCCATGCGGTTCTTCCGGACCCAGGCATAGTCCACGCTGTAGCAGGAATCCGGATATTTGCAGTCGGAAAGCTCCGCATCCGTCAGCAGTTTTCTCTCGTGAAGATCCACCGGATCGATGATCAGCGGACTTCCCGCGAAAGCCGAGTCACTCTGGTACGGGGAATCACCGGAACCCGGATTGGTAAACGGCAGCACCTGCCAGTAAGACATGCCGGCTTCTTTCAGTTTCTTGGCAAACTCCACGGCCTCTTTTCCGAATCCGCCGATGCCGAACTCACCCGGCAGCGACGTAATATGTAACAGTATACCTGCGCTTCTTCTCAATTCCCGTTCTCCTCCTTATTTCTGACATAGATCAGTTTCACCTGCGGATTCTTCTCGTTGACCCGCAGTTCATACTCCACGAAATCCAGGGACTGCATGAGCTTACTCATCTTGGAGTACCCGTAGCTTCGGGAGTCAAATGACGGACTTTTCTTGTTGATGAGATTACCCAGATCTCCCAGGAAAGCCCAGCCGTCTTCATCTGCCAGATCCGAAATGGAACTGGAGATCAATTCACATGTCACCTCATCCATCTCCTGGATGGTACGCTCCGGGATCGCATCCTTTGCGTCCGAAGATGCATTGGCCGCATCAGCAAGTGCTTTTCCCTCCGAAGAAACCTCTCCGGAAGTCTTTGCTCCCTTCGCCGTCTTCTTATTCTTCTTCTCCTTCGGAGCTAAATTCTCCAGAAAGATAAACCTGTCGCAGGCCGCCTGAAATGCCGTCGGTGTCTTCTTTTCGCCGATCCCGTAGACGATCTTGCCCGCTTCGCGAAGCCGGGTCGCCAGCCTTGTAAAATCACTGTCGGAACTGACCAGGCAGAATCCGTCCACCTGCTCCGTGTAAAGAATATCCATCGCGTCGATGATCAGGGATGAATCCGTGGCATTCTTGCCGCTGGTGTAGCCGAACTGCTGCACCGGGGAAATGGCATGATCCAGAAGGACCTGCTTCCAGGGGCCCAGCTGAGGCTTCGTCCAGTCTCCGTAAATACGCTTGATAGTGGGGTTGCCGTATCGTGCCAGCTCCAGCATCATGGGCTTTATGTAGGTGGCGGAAATGTTATCCGCATCGATCAGCACTGCCAATCGTACATCGTTCTCGCTTTTTCCGGCCATACTCACCTCTTTTCCTTGCTCCTGATGAGCAAGGCTGATATAATATTGTGGCTTATTTCAAAGAAGGATGGCGCCCCCTCGGTTATCCGACCGGAAAGGTACTTCGCATTCCCCCCTTTGAAAAGAAATACCTCTTCTATTATAACGTATTTTGCAAAAGGTGACCTATATGGACGAAAAGACAAAAAATGAGATTTCCCGCCGCCGTACGTTTGCGATCATTTCGCACCCTGACGCCGGTAAGACGACCATGACCGAGAAGCTTCTTCTTTACGGAGGCGCCATTCACATGGCCGGTTCTGTTAAGGCCAGAAAAGCCGCGCATCACGCTACCTCCGACTGGATGGAGATCGAAAAGCAGCGTGGTATCTCCGTTACTTCGTCCGTCATGCAGTTCAACTACGACGGATACTGCATCAATATTCTGGATACCCCCGGCCACCAGGACTTCTCCGAGGATACCTACCGTACCCTCTGCGCAGCCGATGCCGCGGTCATGCTCCTGGACGGCGCAAAAGGTGTCGAGGCACAGACCATCAAGCTCTTTACCGTTTGTAGAAAGCGTGGAATTCCGATCTTTACTTTCATCAACAAGATGGACCGTGCCGCCAAGAATCCCTTCGACCTGATCGACGAACTGGAAAAGGTCCTGGGTATCCGAAGCACGCCGGTCAACTGGCCGATCGGTACCGATGGTGACTTTGCCGGTGTATACGTCCGTGAATCCGAGGAAGTGCTCCTTTTCGATAACGAGACCAAAGACCACGGTGCTTCCATGGTTAAGTCCATCAGTGCCGGCATCAACGACGAAGCCGCGCTCAAGAGCATCTTAAGCGACCACCACTACGAGACCTTAAAGAACGATATCGAGCTTCTGGATATGGCCGGCGACCCCTTTGATCTGGATAAGATCCTTGCCGGCGAACTGACTCCGGTATTCTTCGGATCCGCCATCACCAACTTCGGTGTGGAGCCTTTCCTGAAAAAGTTCCTGGAGATCGCTCCGGGCCCGCAGTCCCACGAGACTTCCGAGGGCACCATCGCTCCGGACGAGGATTTCTTCTCCGGCTTCGTCTTTAAGATCCAGGCCAACATGGACCCGAACCACAGAGACAGAATGTCCTTTATGCGTATCTGCTCCGGCAAATTCGAAAAGGGCATGTCCGTCAAGCATATGCGTTCCGGAAAGAAGATCACCCTGGCCCAGCCTCAGCAGTTTATGGCCCAGGACCGTACGATCGTGGAAGATGCATATGCCGGTGACATCATCGGTCTTTTCGATCCGGGTATCTTCCGTATCGGCGATACCGTCACCACTTCCTCGAAGAACTTCAACTTCGCCAACATCCCGGTCTTCCCGCCGGAGCATTTCGCACGGGTACAGCCGAAGGATTCCATGAAGAGAAAACAGTTCCTCAAGGGCATCGAGCAGCTGTCCGAGGAAGGCGCCGTACAGCTTTACAAGCAGCCCGGCATCGGCACCGAGACCTACATCATGGGTGTGGTCGGTGTCCTGCAGTTTGAAGTTCTGGAACATCGTCTGAAGACGGAATATGGCGTGGACATCCTGCGCAGCAACCTGAATTACCGCTTTGCCAGATGGTGCGCCAAGCAGGACGAAGATGTCGATATCGATTTCAGCAAACTTACTTTAACTTCCACTTCCATGCTCGTCCTTGACAGAGACGAAATGCCGGTCGTGCTGTTCGAATCCGAATGGGCGATCTCCTGGGCGCTGGAGCATAACGAAGGACTGCGGCTGGACGATATTCACGAAAGATAATAAATAAGCCTACGACGCTGGTCCCCGGCTTTGCCTGCGGAATCGCTCCGCAGGCTTTTCTTTTATCCTCCATCCGCAGATTTCTTTACACAAAAAAGCGACTGTCTGGCGCATGTCCTCTTTTTCGATCAGAAGGTTATGCAGTACCGGCTTTTTGTTGATGTCCTTGAGGCCTGCCGGGATCGGAAGTCCGCTTTCTTCGGACAGTTCGTTGGTGATGACTTCATTTGATCGGCCGTTGCTGTATCCTGCGCCGTTCAAAGCATCCATAACGGACGGGGCGAACTTAAACGGGCTGGCGGTGGAAACGAAGACAGTCTTGGTCTCATCACCGGAGCGCTGATAGTAGCGGTTATAGATGTTAAAGCCGACAGCGGTGTGGGTATCCACCACGTGATCGCAGCGGTCATAGACCTCGCGGATCGTCTTGGAAATGCCGGCCTCATCGGCAAAGCCGCCGACAAAGCTCATCTGCAGCGCCTTCAAGGTATCCGGATCAACGGTATACACGCCCTTGGTCTTCAGTTCTTCCATCCACTTCGCGGTCTTTTCCGCATTCATATCTGTTACCTCAAAGAGCAGACGCTCCAGGTTACTGGAGATCAGGATATCCATAGACGGAGAATTGGTCTTATAGAATTCACGGTTTCTGTCATAGGTACCGCTTCTGAAGAAATCGGACAGTACCTTATTCTTGTTGGAAGCGCAGATGAGCTTCTTCATCGGGATACCCATCTTCTTGGCAAACCAGGCAGCCAGGATATTACCAAAGTTACCTGTCGGAACCACCACATTCATCTTCTCACCGAAGTTGAACTCTTCGTACTTCAGAAGCTCCACATAGGAAGCAACATAGTAGGCGATCTGCGGAACCAGACGGCCCCAGTTAATGGAGTTGGCAGAAGAAAGCACACAGCCGGACGCATCCAGTTCTTTTGCCACGGATTCATCACCGAAGATGGCTTTGACACCGGACTGGGCATCGTCAAAGCAGCCGTTAACGGCAACTACATGCACATTATTGCCTTCGGTGGTGATCATCTGCTGCTTCTGGGCATCCGATACACCTTCAGACGGATAGAATACGATGACTTCCGTACCCGGAAGATCCTTAAAGCCTTCCAGGGCCGCTTTTCCGGTATCACCGGATGTAGCGGTCAGAATGCAGATCTTTCTGTTCTCGCCTGTTTTCTTGGCAGAAGCGGTCATCAGGTGCGGCAGCATCTGAAGGGCGACATCCTTAAACGCCGCTGTCGGGCCATGCCACAGTTCCAGAATATACTCTCTGGGATTGTATTTATTGAGCTGTACCAGCGGCACCGGATTCTCACCGAATTTCTCTTCGCTATAAGCCTGCTCGGCAAAGTCCAGAAGCTCTTCGTAGGTAAAGTCTGTCAGGAATTTACTTAATACGGTTGCCGAGATCTGCGGAAAACTCATCTCGGTCATACCCATGATCTCCGCTTTGCTGAGCTGCGGAATGGTCTCCGGAACAAACAGTCCGCCATCCGGGGCAATACCCTGCTTGATGGCTTCCGCGGAAGTATATTTCTTATCGTATCCTCTTGTGCTGATGTACATCATACGTTTTTCTCTCCTTAGCTGGCTTCTATTTCTTCTCGATCTGTCGTCTTATTCTCCCTGGTCTTCCTGGGTTTCTTCGCCGGTCTCGCCTTCCGTCTCCCCTTCACCGGTATCTTCTGCTGTGTCTTCAGCTGTCTCTTCCGGTGTAGTGGTGGTTTCCGGTTCTGTCGTAGTTTCCGGTGTGGTCGTTGCTTCCGGGGCAGTCTCTTCGGAAGAACCTGCTGCCGGGGTGGTCTCTTGGGTCATTGACTCCGTGGCCGTCTCCCCTTCCTGTTTTTCCTCGAACTTCTTTTCAAAGCCCGAAAGGATCTCCGAACACTCCGGATCACTTTCTCTGTTTTTCAGTTCACGCAGGAGGTATTCCACTTTCTCGCTGCTGACCGGATCTCCGGAAGAGCGGGTCGCAATCGGCACGATCACAAACCGGACCAGAAGGAAGATTCCCGCAAGGACCACGATCACCAGGAGTATCATAAGTGCCTGCCTCATCTTCTCCGCCGGAGTCTTGGGAAACTCCACGTTAATGGCTTCGTCCGGAATCTCTCCGTTGGAAGAGGTGGATTGGGCCAGGGCATCCCGGATCTCTTTTTCGGTGGCGATCCTTCTCTTTCTCGGCTTTTTCGGTGCCTTAATGAGGATCGGAGCCTGCACGTGAATGCGCTCTCTGTGCTCACTTTCCGCCACCATCGGGGATTCCTGACGGGTGATCGCCGTCGACAGTGCTTTTAACGGAGATTCCTCGGCGGCCTGCTGCTCTGCCTCGGCCTGCGCCTTATCCGAATCCTCTTTCGCCTGAGCCAGGCAGTACTGGGCCAGTTCCGTCATGGCCTGGGAATGAAGTCCGCAGGTCAGTGCATGCTCAAAGCAGGAAAGAGAGCGGTGATATTCGCCACACTGGGCGACACAGATACCGAATACCAGAGAGGCTTCTCCCCAGTCCGGATGCTCTGTAATGATCTTCTTTAAGGAGATGATGGCCACATCCGCGCCATCGTTATTCATATTGAAAAGAGCCCGGTTGTACTGACGCACCAACTGGTCCGCTTCTTCCGGGGGAAGGCGGAATACCACCAGGTCACGGGTGGTGATCTCCGGTATAGTCTGTCCTGCTGTTTTCCAATCCATAGGCTTTCCTTTTCGTTTCTATTCTTTTTCCAGTTCCGCAAGTATCGCGCCCCGGATTTCTCCCAGCAAATAGAGAGAGCCGATCACGTATACCGGCGAGTGAATGCGCTTTGCCCGGTCGATGGCGCTTCTCGCCGCCAGTTCCGGATCTGCTGTCGCATCCAGTTTTTCTTTAGCATTATACATACACGATTCCGAATTGTAAAACGCTTTCGAAGCACGCAATGCCTGCTCCCAGGACGCCTTCAATTCCTCGGCCGGCATGGCCCGTTTCTGGTTCGGTGTCACCAGCGTGATCCGCCCGATCGGAAGACTCCAGTTCTCGATCAGGATCGACAGCATCCCGCTGACGTCCTTATCGGCCATGACGCCCATGATCACTTCACAGGGCGGCATCCGTTTCAAAGAAGGAAGTTCCCGGGTAAACTCCACAAAGGAAGTAATGCCCTGGGGGTTATGTGCTCCGTCCAGAATGACCGGCGGATCTTCCGACACGGCTTCCAGGCGGCCTTTCCACATAGTATGTGCCAGGCCCTCTTTCCGGGCTTCCGGGGTAACAAAGTGTTTCATCGCCGTCAGCGCCAGCGCGGCATTTTCCAATTGATATCCGCCGTGCATGCGGATATGGTAGGTCTCCCCTTCAAAAAGGAAATCCTGTCCATGCAGGTCCTGATCGATGCATTTGGCCGCCTTCGGGGAAACCCAGGTCAGGGGCGCATGCTTTTCTTCTGCGATCTGCAAAAGCACTTTTCCTGCCTCATCGGCTTCTTCCTCCGACACGGCGGACTGATGGGTATCTAATGCAAAAACCGGGCATCCATCCTTGATGATGCCGCCTTTTTCCGCGGCGATCTTTCCCAGGGTATCTCCCAGCCGGTCCATATGGTCGTATCCTAAAGCCGTGATCAGAGAGGCTTCCGGCTTTCTGATCACATTGGTGGAATCCAGTCTTCCGCCCAGGCCCGTCTCCAGCACGACCACATCGCAGTGCTTTTCCGCAAAATACAGGAACGCCACCGCGGTGACCAGTTCAAATTCCGTCGGGTGCTCTTCGCCCTCTTCCAGAATTTCTTTCACTTTTTCTTCTACCAGATTACTTAAGCGGGAAAGGCTCTGTCCGTCGATCTCACCCTCGGCGTCGTTTTTCTCCCATAAAAGAAGACCTTCCCGTCCCTCAATGATACGGATCCGCTCCGAAAAGCGCTCCAGGAACGGAGAGGTATAAAGACCGACTCTCTGTCCGTCCCATGCCAGCATCGAGGCACAGTAGGCACTTACGGATCCTTTTCCGTTGGTACCGGCAATATGAAATGCACGGAAGTGCTTTTCAGGATGAGAAAGCTTGTCTAAAAGGGCATTCATGCGGGAAAGTCCCAGCTTGATCCCGAACTTGTTTGCCGTCTGTAAAAAGGCCGGAGCCGAATTATCGATCATGAAAGATCACGCCTCTTTCTTTTCCGCTGTTTCTTCAGACTCGGCGGAAGTTTCCTTCCCGTCAGGCTTTTCTTTTTTAAAGATGAAAAGCTTGCTGAAGATATAGTTGGCGACTACGACAAATACCGCGATGAAAAGCTTCACAAGGTATTTATTGGTCACATCAAAGCTCAGGAAGGAAAGGAACAGGTCATCCTTCGGCATATTCAGTGCATTTTCCATCACCATAATGCTCAGAGAGAAAAGTCCCAGTTCAAACGCAAAGAACGTAAACAGGCGTGCCACGACAAAGCTGATAAATTCTTTAAGGACATTTCCTTTGGTGTGGAACACGAACAGTTTATTTGTCACATAAGCAAATACGATCGCCACGACCCAGGCGATGACATTGATAAACAGGTCGAAAAGGTCGAAGTCCCATTTAAATACTTTTACCGGCCATTTGGCGTTAATGAGTTTGTCTAAAAGTGCGAAGGTAACAAGGTTCACCAAAGTGGTCAGGACACCGAAAACGAAATACCAGAACAGCTCCTGGAATTTCTTATTCTTCATCAGTTTCTTCAGACCGGAAACTTCCTTATTCTCGCTCATTTAGACTCTCCTTGGCTTTGCCTTTCTGCGGAAGGCATTTTTCTTTCTATAGAACAGAATGCCGATGATCAGCGCTTCAACCACCGCTATACTAGCACAAACGATGAACAAATACAAAAAGAGGCTGTTTCTTGAATTGGATGCCCGGTACGGATAGACATCCCCGGAGGGATCCACCACATAAAAGCGGGCGGAACCGTCTTCCGACTGCAGATAGGCGATGCGTGTGTCGTGATCGTCGGAAATGTATCCGTCGATCTCACTGCTTCCGTAGGTGATCTTTGTCGACGAAAAACCATCCGGCACCAGAACCCCCACCGGTTTTTCCACTACGGTCAGGATCAAAGAAGAACGCAACACCATTCTCCCTGGTTCATACCGGCGCATGGTGTCTGTTTCCTGATTGTAGATGTATAATGCCGGCTCCGATCCTGCGGTTCTGGCAAACAGCAGGACGCTAAGGATACCGTCTTTTCGGAAACACGGGACTTCGTTGCCATCCACGATACAGGTGGACTGATAGAAATTCGCCGGGATCACCAGGGAATCCGGAAGCGGAACGAAGTCATAATTGACCCCGTCTTTATCCGCCAAATGTACGTCTTCGATGATCAGGGAATCGCTCCGGTAGATCTCGATGGTATATACCTGAACCGCCTGCCCGTCCTCAGCCTGTACCGTGACCTTGGCCGTATTACTTCCAATGACCAGATTGGATTCGCCTTCTACGGTTACGGATGAATTCAGGTTATAGGGAACGGCGTTGATCGCTACGTCAGTAATATTCTTGGAAACAGTGGTGCGGTAATGGAAAATACCTGGATCGAATGCCGGTTCCAGTTTCAAGGATCCCATACCCAGTGAAGAAAGGGTGGCATCGGAAGAAACCATGGCCTGCACGATAAAAGAACCCCCGGTACCGGCGCCGGCGACGACACTCTCCAGCACGCTGTCACGAAGACCGGAAATGCTTCCGAGCCAGGCTTTGATCTCACCTCTGGCACCGGGAAGGACCTTAAAACGGATCGTGGCGACGACAACTTCGCTATCGCTGGAAAAAGCAGCTTCGCGGGCGCTGGATCTGGCTGCGGGATCGTCATTGTCACCGGTCGAATTCTGCAGGATCGCATCTTCCACGACACTGTTGATCGCAGAGAACTTCACCGCATTTCCGCTTTCACCCATTTCATAAGTCAGGTCAAAATCCGGAATATCTCTTCCGATCTGCATATCGGAAAACTCAAGAGCTGCCGCATCATAGCCGACTTCGATCGGGCCGAAACGGGTAATGGACGGGAACGAACTGAAGGATACATCGAGAGTCACGAATTCGCCCTCTCTTGCCGATGCCTCACGGAAAGCAAGGTTTACCGTAACTCCTCCGGCCGCGCGCTATACTATTATCTGCCTGCATTATAAAGGATAAACCCGTCTCTTGGCAAACATTTTACGGGGCTTTTCCGTATTCTTCCGGCATGGATTCATAAACCGGGATCACAAAGACAAAAGAACTTTCCAGCATGTCCTGGGAAGCATAAGCGGTATAGTAACGGATGGACTCATTGGAAGCCATCGAAATGTTCTGGGCATACTGGTGCTCGTAAAGGCCGTCCTTGTTGTCGATCAGGTCAAACTTCTGGAAATACAGCGTGTCCTGTCCGATCTCGATATAACTCTTGGCGATCCACATCGCACCGCCGCAAATGGCCTTTTCCGGGCTGTCCCAGGGAAGCAGGAGCGCTTCCTCTTCCTTTGTGATCTTCTTCTCCTCCGGCTTGGAACCGTATTTGGCATACTTGGCACCATTGATCAGGGCGCCGTCCTTCACCGACGGATCCGGAGTGGAGCCGATGTTGTAGAAATTGAAATAACCTTCATATCCCGGAAGTGTGCCGTGCGCAAGTTTGGACTCACCATCTCTTCCCATTTCCTGGATGATCCGGCTCGTAAGGAAATAGGGAGACACATTTGCTGTCTTTCCGGCCTCCAGAAGGATCTCGTTATAGTCCGGATCATCTGAATCCAGGAAAGAATTCTTTGTCACGGCAGCAATTCCCTCTAATGTGTGGACGCGTTCATCGAAAGAGAGTTTTTCGAATTGAAATACACCTGTCGGTGTCAGGAAGTTTCTCGGATCCATGAAATAGGCGACCACTTCCCGTCTTGCCGCTTTCCAGGACTTTCCATCGTATACAGGGCTTCCCGGCTTGACCCAGTCCGGGTTATAGGTGGAACTGGCAAGGCTTCTGCTGCCTTTATCCTCGTTATCCAGCACCTCCGTAAAATCCATATTGGTCCGGAACGCTTCAAACTGGTATTTCGGATGAAGACTGTGAAGGAGCCACAATCCGTCCGCGTATGATTCCGGGAACTGCGACAATGTGTTTTTCCGGAAACCTTCGCTGTCCTGCCCCTTCAGAAGATACAGGCGGTATGTCCGTGCCGCGCCATCTGCCGAGGTGACAGTCACCTCCAGATCGTTTTCTCCTTCCTGGATCTCCACTTTTTCGCCGTCAAAATTCGGCATCAGCGCCCCGCTGTTTGAGATCTGCACCTTCGCGCTGTATCCCTCGATGGAGGTATAGCGGATGCCCACCTCAGACAAACTGTCACCGACGATTCCGTAGTCAAAGGTCTTCATGTCGAATTCCGGATAGATGGCAAGATCTTTTCCGTCCTGCCCGGTAAATGCAAGCTCTGTCAGATAGCCGTTCAGAGGGAGGAAAGTCAGGCTGGCTTTCGTAAATTCCATATCTTTTCCGGCTTCGTTGCGGCAAGTCACCGGCGTATCTTTTTCTTCATCTGTGACCGAAGCAGACGGACGGGGCGTCGGTACCGGACCGACATCACTTAACACCGCCAAATAACCTGTCTCGTCTGTCAGCGCCACTTCTTTACTCTGCACCAGAGTATAGTCGATTTCCGCCACAGAGGGAGCTGAGGTCTCGCTTCTTTTGATCCGTACAAAAAATGCATTGGGAGCCGTTTCCGCCCCTTCTTCCGGCATCAGGACCTCATCGTCCTGCCGAAGTGCCCGAAGCACCTCATAGTCCACATTATGCAGATCATTCGTGCCGATCAGGTTGCCGTAACGGTCGTAGAGAGACGCGGAAACATCTGATGTTGCTTCTAAAAGATTGACGTAGGCATTTCTCTCCTTGGCATCCAGTCTGTACCAGGATTCCTGTGTACCTGCCTCGATCCGGGAAGGGACTACGCTGTCATTTTCCAGTTCCGTAAATGCAGGGATCTTGACTCTTCCTCCGGTCAGTACCTGTCCCCGTCCATCCGAAGTGCGAAGCAGGATCACGATATCGTGTTCGCCGGGGATCTCTCCAAAGGTATCCCATTCCATGGTGAACTTGACCTGTCCGGATACCGAGGGCACGTGGATCTCGCCCGGACGAAGGGACCGGTCCACAAAGAAATCCGCCCGCATCTCTTTTCCGTCCACGCTCATGGTGCCATCGATCCGCCGGATACCGAAAGCATAGCCTTCCTCGTTCTGAAGCGGACTTAAGATCTGCACTCCCCCGCAGGAAGTTCCCTTTTTGTCGGAAAAACCGGAAAGCGGCGCATAGGCCGGGTCCACATCACTTAAGATCTTTTCCACCGCATACCGGCGGGAGCCGTTCTCCAAAAGCGGTTCGATCTTTTCTGTGGAAAATGCATCGTTGTACGCCACGCAGGCCAGATCCGCCGCGAAATCCGCGTCGGATTTTTCCGCCAGAAGATAATCGTGGGATGTAAACTGGTTTTCTACAAAATCACTGACGCTGAAATGCCCCATCTGCACTTCTCTTTCCCAATAAGGAAGTGCAGATTCGGTCTTTGTCAGCACGGCGGTACGATACATGGCATCTCTAGCATCCGCCGACAGTGCTTTTTCTTTATCCAGGCTGATCAGCGCACTGCTGATCACGCCTAAAAAGATCAGACCCACCACGCCGACGGTGATCGCCAGCACAATATAAAGTTTTCGGAATCGGTCTCCCATGTGGCTCCTTATTTACTGATCTCGTCCAATGTCATGCCATAGGGCGGCACAAAATGTGCCAAATAATACTCTGCTTCTTCGCAGTTCAGCTGATGGATCGATTCCTCGATACTCTCTTTCGCAGATCGGAACTCGTCGTTATAGGCCTTTTCTTCCATTAGGCACTTGATAAAAGCAGAAAGGCGGTCCGCCGCCTTCACCAGACGGTGTATCTCTTTTCTCTTTTCATCGGCCAGATCCGGAAGCAGCATATCACTGTAATCCGCCTTCAGTTCGTCCGGAAGCAGGGCCAGAAGATTCTCCGCAGCCTGGGCTTCCACCTCTTTATACGCAGTCTTCAGTTCCTTGTTCTTGTACTTGATCGGTGTCGGCATATCGCCGGTAATGATCTCGGAAACATCGTGATACAGTGCTTCTCCCATGGTCAGAAACGGATCGACGGGATCGAGCTTTAAGATCCGGTTATGGATCAAAGCGAGAGAATGGGCGATCACGGCCACGTCAAAGCTATGTTCTTTCAGGTTCTCTGTGCGGGTATTGCGCATCAGGCCCCAACGCTGGATATACTGCATTCTGTCCAGCATGGCATAGAAATTGTATTGTTCTTCCTTGTTCTCCATTATTCTTTTTCCTTTTCTTATCAGATCCAGTAGATCTTTTCGTAGCAGGCCGTGGCATAAGAATCGGTCATGCCGGAAATATAATCCACGACGATCTGTACGTCATTGGCGCCCTTGATGGGGTAATCGCGGGTATATTTGGCAATATCCCGGAATACCGTGTTATTGGAGCGCTCTGCTTTTTCCTTGTCCTGCATAGCGCCCATCAGGCCTTCAAAAAGACCTTCCAGGGCATTCTTAATGGTATTTTCATAGCGTCGGATCTTTTCGGAACGGTAGATCTGCGCCACGTTCTCTTCCAAAAGCTCCTTCATAGCCTGTCCGGCTTCATCGGAAAGCCGGATCTCATCCTTATCCAGACTGTTGTGGATCAGGTTGCGGACCAGCGTATTGATGATCTGGGAGTTGGTGCTTCCCAGCGTGGAGGTGATGGCATGCGGAATGTCTTCCATTTCCATAATGCCGGCCATTACCGCATCCTCGATATCTCTTCCGATATAGGCGATCTTATCGGAGATCCGGACCACGCATCCTTCCAGTGTGCTGGGCTTGGAAGTTAAGGCTTTCTTCGGATCCAGAATCAGTTCCGTCGGTTTCTCTCTGAAAGGCGAGATGATGTACTCGCTATAGGTCTCGCCGCAGTGGGAAACGATACCGTCCCGCACTTCGAAACTCAGATTGATCCCTTCCGGTCTTCCGTTCGACCTCTCAGCCAGAAGATCCACGACCCGCAGGCTCTGAAACTCATGCCGGAAAATCATGTCGGGATCGTATTTTTTTGCACAGTTTTCCAGTACTTTTTCACCGGTATGACCGAAAGGCGCATGCCCCAGATCGTGTCCCAGTGCAATCGCTTCCACCAGATCCAGATTCAGATTCAGCGCTCTGGCAATGGTGGTGGCGATATATTTGACGTAGATCACGTGCTCCAGGCGGGAGCAGATGTGGTCATTTTTCGCATTAAAGAAGACCTGTGTCTTATGGCGGAGACGACGGAATGCCTGCGAGTAGATAATACGTCCGGTATCCCGTTCAAATGGAGATCGTACCGGGCAGGGCTCTTCCTCCCTCATCCGTCCGCGGCTGTTCTTCGTTTTGAAAGCATAAGGCGACAGATACTTTTCCCGTTCATCACGAAGGATCGTCAGCAGCTCTTTATCCCGAGGATTCTCGAATGCCGGCGTCTTCTCCGAAATATGCGAAAATGCAGCGGGAAATTCTTCAAACAGCGATGGTTCCTGATGGTCCATGGTCGTCGCCTCCTTTCACTTGCATCTTTTAGTATAGCACGATTCTCCTTAATCGCACTTTTTCAGGCCGGATTTATTGAGGAGCATATTCTTCTTCATGCCGTCAAAATCCACGCAGACCAGCGCATCTCCGGCCACCTTCTCGCAGGATACCACGATACCCTCGCCAAAACGGGGATGATTCACGTGCATACCCTTGCCGATGGTTTCGGGTGTGAAATCCGATGTGGAAGATGCCGCTGCCGGCTTCTTCTGGAATACCGGAACATAGGGCTTGGCCGTACTGTTTCCGGATCCTTCCGGAATCGCACTGACGCTGACCCGGCCGGCCCCATATCCGCCGAAATCTCTTCCTCCGGCACTTCCGTATTCTCTGCCGTACCTGGGATTGACTGTCTCCTTCGGTACTTCCTGGCGCTTGCTGGCAATGGGATTGAGGTATTCTCTCGGGATCTCTTTGAGAAATCTCGACGGCATCAGATTCGTTGTCTTTCCAAAAAGCATACGGCTTCGGGCAGACACGATCGTCAGTTTCTTCTTCGCACGGGTGATCGCAACATACATCAGACGGCGTTCTTCTTCGATGCCGCCCTCTTCGTCCAGAGCACGGGCGCTGGGAAAGATCGTCTCATCGGCACCGACCAGATATACGGAAGTAAACTCCAGACCCTTGGCGCTGTGAATGGTCATCAGGCGGACAAACTCTTCGGAATCATCCGCATTATCTCCTTCCGAATACAATGCCGCATTCTGCAGATACGCACCCAGAATACCGGTCAGGTCCGCTCCGAAACTGGGCTCCTCTGCCAAAAGAGCCGCTTCCGCCGGATCGCTTTCCGGCAGATTCATGGACTGCTCGATCTCGGCTTTTCTCCGGGTCTCAAATTCCACGGCTTCAGAAAGAAGTTCTTTCAGGTTCTCCACGCGGTCTACCATCTCGCCCTTTTTCTCTCTCTGCTCGATGATCTCTCCGACGATGCCGGTCTTATCCTGCACATATTCGATATATTCCGAGAAGGATGCCTGATCTTCACTCAAGACTTTCCGAAGATCATCGATCAGCATGGAAAAATCGTAAAGTTTTCCGGCCGCCCGGGAAAGTTCAGGATACATCGTCGCCTTCCGGCATACTTCCAGAGCCGAGATCTGCTCACTCTCCGCGATGGCCAGGATCCTTTCCACACTGGCATCACCAATACCACGCTTCGGCACATTAATGATTCTCTCAAATGCATAGTTATCCGCATCCGAGTAGATCAGGCGAAGATAGGCAAGTACATCCTTGATCTCTTTTCGGTCATAGAACCGCATACCGCCATAGACACGGTACGGAATCCCTTTTTCCCGAAGCGCCGACTCAATGGTACGGGATAAAGAGTTCATACGGTAAAGAATCGCCACTTCGTTATAAGGTACTTCTCCGGATTCCGCTTCCCGTCTGATCCTTTCGGCACAGTAATAGGACTCGACGCCATGATGGTCTGCCCAGAGGAAGGTGATCTTTTCTCCGGCTTCCCCGTTGGTGCGAAGCTGCTTGTTCTTTCTTTTCTTGTTATTGGCGATGACGGCATTGGCTGCATTCAGAATGGTCTCGGTGGAACGGTAATTCTCCTCCAGCTTAATGACCTCGGCATCCTTGAAATCCTTTTCAAAATCGAGGATATTCCGAAGATCAGCGCCACGGAACGAGTAGATAGACTGGTCATCGTCACCGACGACGCAGAGATTTCTATAGCGCTTGGCCAGAAGCTGGATCATCAGGTACTGGCAGTGGTTCGTATCCTGATACTCGTCCACCAGGATATAACGGAACTTATCCTGATACATGGTCAGGATATCCGGATTCTCCTGGAAAAGCTTGACCGAATAATAGAGGATATCGTCAAAGTCCATGGCATCATTGGCCTTGAGCTTATCGTTATAGCGGCGGAAGATCATGGCGATCTTCTGGCGGCGGAAATCCCCGCCGGCTTCCTTTTCAAAATCCTCCACCGACATCATGTCATTCTTGGCTTTGCTGATCACGCCCTGGATCATACGGGGCGCAAAGAGCTTATCGTTCAGTTCCATCTCCTTAATGCACTCCTTGACCACCTTCAGCTGGTCATCGGTATCCAGGATCGTGTAGGCCTGAGTATACCCCAGCACCTCTGCATGTCTTCGTAAGATCCGGGCAAACATGGAGTGGAATGTTCCGACCCACATATTCCGGCCCACATCACCGATCAGACCGGAAAGACGTTCACGCATCTCATTGGCAGCCTTGTTGGTAAAAGTAATCGCCAGAATATTGGACGGAAAGATGCCTCTGGCCTGAATCAGATATGCGATACGGTAGGTGATCACGCGGGTCTTGCCCGAACCTGCACCTGCCAGGATCAGAAGCGGTCCCTCATCATGCAGTACCGCCTTCTTCTGTTCTTCATTCAATTGTGCAAGCAGATCTTCCATTGGTTCCTCCCGCGCGGATGTAGTTACTGTGTAGGTCTGCATTATACTCCAACTGGAGTCCCATTTCTAGGACAGCATAAGGCCCCGGCATCCCCGAAATCCGATATTTTTCCGATATTTTGTTCAAATATTCAATTATTTTATCATTTGGTTTACATTATCCGGGATTTCTGTTATTGTGTTGCAGTAATAATATATATTTATATGCAGACAAAAATATAGACAAAAATTTTTTGGACAACTTTGAATGCAACGGAGGAACTGACTTTATGTATCGTAAATTGCTTTCCCTTTTTACGTCGATCATCCTTGTCGCTTCAGCCATTCCGTTTTTCGGAAGTATGGTTCGAGGCGCCAGTACTTCGGATCTGTACGAGACCGCGATGAAATACTCCGCCGATAGTCTCAATGTGACACTGGAGTGCAATGGCAGAGCGTTGACCAACGGCTCGGACATCCATTATGGAGACACGATCGTCTGCTCGCTTTCCTGGGTACTGCCCGACAAACCGGTCTTCGAACTGGAACCCGGTGATTCCCTTACCTATGACCTGCCGTCCAACATGGATTTCGAAACCAAATCGGATACCATTTACGACAAGACAAAAGCTGTCGGCACATTTACCATCAGCGGCCATACGATCACGATCACTTATACGGACCCGGACTTCTGTGCACAGAACAACCGTAAAGGAAATCTTTCCTTTTACGGTTCTATCGAAGCCGATCCGAATCCGAACCAGGATCCGGACCCGATCGTGATCTCTTTCAAAGGAAGAGCAGATCTGACACTGAATCTGTCACACGCTCCGGTTACTGCCAAACTCGATGTGGATAAGATCTTCCACCTGATCGATAATACCAATCACATCTACTCCTGCCTGATCCCGATTACCGCCACCGGAAACCAGACCAATCTCGTGGTAACCGATACCATGTGGCCGGGTATGGATATCTACGGTGATGCACCAAAGGTGTATGCTGATTCCAGCCTTAGAACACCCTATACCAACTGTACTGAATTCAAAGATGACGGTGGCCGTGACCACCGCACCTTTACCGGAACGATCAATTCCCTCCGTGACGGTCAGACTGTATATCTCTACTATGAAGTAAAAGTCAGAGATGAAATGTACGATACTCAGCAGGCACAGGCATGGATCGATTCACAAAATGCGGACGTACAGTCCTATTATCCGAACGGATACGAAGGAACCATTTCCAACCGTGTTAACGTAAAAAGTGACCAGTACCCGGCCGGCGCTACCAAGCTTTCCGAGATCTATGGATCCGGTTATAACCTGAGAAAGTGGCGTTCCTCTCCTCTCATTGACCAGTCTACCGGTGTCGATGAACTGGAGCTGGGCTACATCCGCTGGCTGCTCTTTATTAATCCGATCTCCAATAATGCGATCACACAGGGATATATTATGGATACGCTTCCGGCGAATTCGTCTTTCGACGAGTCCAGCATCTCATTTCATGATCCCTACTGGAACGAACTGAATTTTTCCGACTACGTAACCTACACAGTGGATACGACAGCCGGCACCGTCCGTTTTGATTTCAAACCGGAGCTGATCACAGAGTTAAAGACCCGCACAGAAGGTCTTTATATCGAATACCGCACCCATGTTGATATGCAGACGGCACAGCAATTCGAATATAAGAACACAGCTACACTTTACTATAACGGCTTAGCACCGGAAACACGTGAAGATGCCCTGACTCTGAACAGACCGGATGAACTGCAAAAGACCGTTCTTTACGATGCCGGCCGCGCACCTTATGCCCAGTACACCATCGTCGTTAACCCGATGGCTATGGACCTGGATCCGAACAGCGATGAGCTGCTCCTTTCCGATACCATGGGGGATGCGCTGGATCTGGATGTGGATTCTATTACCATAAACGGTCAGCCTGCACCGCGGACTTTAGTAAACTTTATTCCGACATCCCGCACTTTCACGTTGAAACTTCAGGATTCGACACGTTATGTCATCAAGTACAACGCCCGCGTGAATCTGGCACCGAACGATGATCCGGATACGCTGAATGCGGCGAATTCCACAAACACCTGTGAGCTGGTAGGCGTCATCACCAATGGCTCCGATAATTCCGCCGAGATCCATTCGAAAGTGTATAACATGGCCGCAAGCTCGTCCTCGAATATCGGATATGCTTCCTTCAGCATCATTAAGCATGATGAAGCATCTGCGACCCAGCTGCTTTCCGGCGCTACCTTTGAGGTGTCTTCCGCGGAAGTGAGTAATGGAAAAGTCAGCCGTACCACCTCGATCGACAGCCAGACCACCGGAACCAACGGAAAAGTCTCTTTTGATTCTCTTACCCGTGGCACATTCTATTTCTTCACCGAGACCGCTGCCCCGGCCGGCTATGAACTGGATGACACACCGTTCTTCGTTGTCTTCGCCGAGACTTCGACTTCCACCTATCCGTCCACAGTGACCTATGGTGAAAAGGATTATCAGGTACTGGTGATCGACTTTAACCGTTCTTCTTATGACCAGTACGTTTCCAATGCTCCGGAGAGCACAACTCCGACACCTCCGGCAAACGGAAATGTGACGACTCCGTCTACACCGAGCACGCCTTCCGAGCCAAGTAATGTTTCCGAAGCAAGTACTGCGACCACTCCGTCTTCGGAATCTTCTGTCGCCACTTCGACAGAAAGCAGCGCCACCGTTTCTTCCGAAACCACACAGGCTCCTTCGGAAAGTACCGCTGCTCCTTCCGAGACCACATCGGATGTACAGGGCGACGACAGAGACAGACTGACACAGGATGGCACTTCCGAGACCACTGCCGCAGTGAAGGCTTCCGGAAGAATCATCAAGACCGGTGAAGCCATCAGTTTTCTGGCCATCGCCGGTGCCGGTCTGACCATCCTTTCCTTCGCAGTCATCCTTTTCCTGCAGAAGAAAGACCGCGCAGAAGAAAAGTAAGATCCCACAGTGCATTTACCAAAGAAAAAGGCCGTCCATTCCGGGCGGTCTTTTTGTATGCTTTCTTTTCGAAAACGAAATCTTACTTCTTGATCTCCTCTGCCAGATCACTGATCTTATCTTTTGTCGTTTCATAAGTTTCTTTCAGGAAACGAAGCACCGGTTTATCCATCCACATACGGAAAATGAATCCGGCACGGATCAGCTGGCTTTCTTTATACTGACCGATCCGCTCCTTGATCTCTTCATAGTGCATGACAAGCTGTTTTTGTTTTGCAAACTTCTTTACCGCAAAAGCGAACTTGGTGGTATGGGCCAGGTCCAGCACAAAGACGCCATAGAAGAAACCGATGAAGAAGGAAAACGCCAGATTGTTGGACAGCCATTCCAGCGCCGCCAGGATGTGCGGATGGATCAGGAAATAATAGATCGCGCCAAGAGCGGACCACATAAAGGAATACAAAGGACAGATCAAGCCCTGGATATTCCCCCACTGGTCGGTATAGTCCCAAAGCCGTAAACGGAAGTACTTCAGAAGGAACCAGCCGCCGATATATTCCACCACAGTCATCACGACCATCATGAAAAGAAAAAGTATCAGTTTTTCCAGGACAGGGTTTCCGAAATCAAACCTCTTTTCCTGGGAAGCGATCATGTATAAGCACATCAGTCCTACCCCGTAGACCGGCAAATACGGTCCGGATAGAAATCCGGGGTTGACCCATTTTTTCTGGGACACAAATCTCCGGTAAAACAGCTCGATGACCCATCCGGTCAGGCTGCCCATAAAAAACAGAAATGCCAGTATCAGAATAAATGACATGAAATCCCTCCTTACCGCAGGATCAGCTTCATCAGAAGGTTTTCCCGGGCAAAGACCGCCACACGGGAATTCTCCACATCCCGGAAGAACGTGTAGAGTGCCTGACTGCTGTCGAGGGTGGCGTAATGGCGCATCATGGCCGAATAGGTCGCTTCAAAAAGCGCATCGTCTTCTTTTATGATCGAAAGATACAGCACCAGCGGATAGGCTTCCGAGGCTTCCTCTTCCGAAGAAGCTTCCCCGGATATAATGTTGTAGGACGTATTGAGGAAACCGTCATTATAGATCTTCTCCGCGATCCAGGCATATCCGGAAGAATCCAGTTCTCCGATCTCCGCCAGATACACCATCACATAAAGTGACGGCACCAGCTCTACATTCATTTCACTTCCGGTATAGTAGGCATACTCGCCGTTCCGCATATACATCCACGCATAAAGCGGAAGCGTGTCGGAGATCTTCCCGCCTTTTACGATCTTCACCAGCTCGTCGAATTTGTCCTTTTGCTCCGGGAAAAGCACTGTGGCGCGGCGGAGTGCTTCCAGGTCCAGGGACGAAAGCTCGATCCCCTCCAGCGACACCACGCCTGTGGGCTCATCTTCCTCTTCAGGTATCGGTGTCACCATTGACTTTTCCGTCACCGGAATCGGAGTCGGACGTGCCATCTGATCCGCGGCCTTATAAGCAGTCTGAAACTCAGAGGCGTAAAGCTTCGATGTCAGATCCTCGATCCGATCCAGAAGTGCTGTATTTCCCCACTTATCGTAGTAATTCAGCAGCGCCCGGAGATAACGGTAAGAGGCCGTCATGGAAACCGGTGCTTTTTCCTGCAGAAGTTTGACCGGATCTTCGTAAGCGAGACGCTCCGCCTTCACTTCTTCGCTTTCATTAGGATTTTCTTTCACTATATACGCACAGAGAAGTCCGTTATCCATCACAAGATCCTGATCGATAGCCTTCATCAAGGTCTCCGCCTGGCTTCTTTTTCCTTCCTCTACATAGGATTCCAGAAGAAGGACCTGATCCATCGAATCCACATACTGGGACTGCATCTGCGGAACGCTTCTCGTGGTGCCGGGAATAATATACCAGGACAGCACCCACGGATCTGTGCCCCGGTCCTCCATCAGGACCTTGGTCATTCTCGAAAACATATAGCCGGTATGAATATCGCTCTCCAAAGTCACCTGTGACATTTCCGATGTCATCTTAAAATCTTTCCGGTCTGTATCTTTTTTCTTTCCGAGGATACCGCTTCTTTGAACCAGAATGACGCCTGTAACGATCACGGCCACCGCTCCCGCCGCGATCCCGCTGATGGTCAGTATCTTCTTGAGTTTGTTATTACTGTACTTTACCGAAGTCAACGCCGGCATAAGACTTTTCTCCTTTTCGAAAAACGCGAAATACGCTATAGTTATTGTATCACTTATCGGGAGGAACAAGATGCACGTAGCCGGAATCGTTGCTGAATACAATCCTTTTCACGATGGTCATCTCCATCTGATCCGGAAGATCCGGGAGGAACTGGGAGATACGACACCGGTGGTCATCATCATGAGCGGCGCGTTCGTCCAGCGTGGCGAGCCGGCCTTGATCGACCGCACCTCCCGCACCTGTGCCGTCCTTTCCTGCGGCGCGGATCTGGTATTTGAACTTCCATTCACTTTTGCCTGCGGCTCTGCCGACCGCTTTGCCCACGGCGCCATCCGTTCCCTTCTGGAAAGTAACGGCATCACAGATCTGTATTTCGGTGCCGAGCACGATTCTCTTTCTGATCTTTCAGAGATTGCACGGATCGACTTTGAAAAAGAAGAATCTTTTCAGATAAAGCGCGATGAACTTTTAAAAGAGGGGCTTCCCTACGCGGCCGCCTGGGAAGGCGCTGCCCTTTCTGTGCTTTCTTCTTCGGAAAATGCACTGTCGCCGGAAGTCTTTTCTTCTATTGTCGGAAAGCCGAATAATCTTCTGGCCATCGCCTATCTTCGCGAGCTTTTTTCTTCGGAAAGCAATATCACTCCCCACCTGATCTTGCGGGAGGGAGCATATTCCGACCCGAATCTCCAAGAAGGTTCTTTCCCCAGCGCTACCGCAGTTCGTGAATGCATCCGCTCGCATCTGATTTCAGGCGGAAAATCGAAGCTTCTGTCTCACTTGGACGAGCTTCGTCCGTATCTTCCGGATGAAATGCTTTCTGAGATGCTCCATCTCTGGCACGGTTCCACCCGTCCTATGGGGGAAGACGCTCTTCTCTCCTCTGCGCTTCCGATCATTCGAAGCATGTCTTCAGATGATCTTTCCTCATATGCCTATATGGGAAATGGTCTGGCCGGCTATTTAAAGAATTCGGTCAACAGACTCCACTTTGATCCGAATACGGATCTGCCCTCTCTTTTCCGAAAAGAGATCGCTACACGGTGCTTTTCCTACACAAGGATCATGCGTGCTATCTCCTCCCTTGTCATCGGCCAGAAAGAAGAAGATCTCATGAAGCTTTCTGATCCCTGCTATCTTCGTCTTCTAGGTTTTTCCGAAAGGGGCCGTGGCGTATTAAAAGAAATGCGTTCCGCCTCCACCCTTCCGATCCTGTCCCGTGCTTCAGATGCATTTCACCACGGAAAAGATCCGGTCTTTTCCCGTATGGATGAACTGGACCGCTTAAGTCATGACTGGTGGACACAAATTGCCCGCGGCACATGGGAAGAGGATTTTCATCAGGAAGTGATCCAGTTTAAGAGAAATAAGCTTTACCGCTGATCTTAGAAACACTCTGTACACCACACACTTCACGAGTTGATCGCAGATAGAAGAAGAGGGGAAGCAACTTGCTTCCCCTCTTCTTGTTTGACTTCTAAATTGACCTTTCAGTCAGCGCCGTTTAGGATTCGTGATGTTCCTTTTTACGCTTCAGAACCAGTGTAACCACAACGCCCAGACCTGCAATGATCAGTGCCAGTGCTGTCCAGGTGACTCTCATGTCAGCCTTATCACCGGTCTTGACTACGTGTCCGCCCGGTCTGGTTGTCGAGTCAACAACTTCGAATTCTACCGTTACAGAAGAACCGTCTGTGTAGGTTACTCTTACGCGGTGTACACCGAGTGTGAGAGAATCTACGTACTCGGATGACAGCTCAACTGTGCCGTCCGGATTGACCTTATACTGGCCCTTCGGTACCGACTTGCCGTCTACGACTACCGATTCGATTTCCTTCGGACTTGCCGGAGTCGGGATCTTGGAAGATTCCGTTGTCGGGGCTTCTGTCTCCGAAGTGGTCGGTTCAGTTGTGTTTTCAGAAGGCGGCAGTGTTGTCTCGGTCGTTTCTTCCGTCTGCTTCGTCGGCTTCTTTGTCGGAGCTGCGGTTTCTTCCGAAGAAGACTCAGAGCTCTCGGAGGACTCGGAAGACTCCGAAGAAGATGTAGTCGGCTCAGTGCTCTCGACATATACATCGTGGAAGACAACTTCCGTCTCCACATCCTTCACGATCGTGATGCCAGGTGTGGTCTTGCCTTCACCCGGAGTACCGGATACTTCGTAAGTCACGGTAACAGTCGTTCCATCGATGTCGCAGAGAGACTCTGTAACAGTATAGTCTTCACCGGCAACAAGGTTCGTGATCACGGCCTCGTAGGTCATTTCAGCCACCTTCTGGAACTTACCTGTATCGCCCAGAGTTCCGGTCCATACAGACTTGCCTGTCGAATCCTTCACCGTAAAGGTCAGGTTCGTAAGGTCATTTTCGGTTACCGGACCTGTGATCGTCTTAGTCAGCTTGATCGATCCTTTATCCGTCACAACCTGTGACTTCTCGTACTTATCCACGATCGTCATTTCAGTGGTCGCGCCGTTGGTGACAGAAACCGCAGATGTGGTATCGCTGCCGTTGTATGTTACTCCCTTGAATACATAGCCCGGGATCTCTGTATCTGTCTCAGTGATGGTATAGTTACCTACCGGAACATTATCAAAGGTCTTCGTGTATGTCTTGTTCGTATCATCGTATACGAAGCCGTCGCTCAGAGTCAGCTTCACTTCGCTGTCGCTGACATTTCCATTGGCATCCAGCCACTTTCCGCCCTCCGTCTCAACGGTAAAGTACAATGCACCGTCGGCCTCATTCTTCGTTATATTCTCTCCATCGAAGCTCTTTGTGACCTTCAATGTACCCGTCTGAGCCGGTGCCGGATTCTTGGTGTATACATCCTTCAGTTCAGCCTTATCATTCAGGTTGTTTGCACTCAGAGTAACAGAAGGAGCAGATGTGACAGAAGCACTGGCATTCAATGTGTAACCAGGAACTGCACTGTTCGTTTCGGTTACTTCATAGGTACCAAGCGGCAGGCTCGAGAATGTCTTGCTGTAGATGCTGCTTGTGCCTTCCTGAGTAAAGCCTGCCTGCTTCATGGTGAAGGAAGTAGCCGTATCTGTCAGGCTACCATCTGCTGCTACATACTTCGTCACTGTCTGACCGTTTTCAACGATCGTTGCCTTCACCTGGAAGGTCAGTTTTTTCTCGAACTCATCCTGTGTCAGGCCTTCACCGTCGATCGTCTTCTCGATCTTCAGACTTCCGGTAGTAGTTGTTACCTTCTTCGTATTTTCGAAGGTCATACCGGGAACTGCAGTACCGTTCTTCGCGATTACTGTGTCAGCTGTCAGCTTGCCCTTCGTCGAAGTAACCGTAACGGTAACTGTATAAACTGTACTGTCGTAGGTTACACCGGATTCACTTCCTGCCACTTCAGATACGGTATAGGTATACGTACCTGCCGCGGTGAAGCTCAGGGCGTCGAAGGTCACGGAACCATCAGCCGCATTTTTCTTGGTCTGAAGTGCTGAGGTTTCGCCGTCCTTCTTCAGTTCGAAGGAGAATTCGTCAGCGTTAAGTGTCAGCGCATTTCCGTTCTCGTCTTCAAGTGTCTTTGTTGCAGCCAGATTTACCTTTACAGGCTTACTGGTGTAGTCATCCTCGAAGTCCACAACTGTGGTTCCGTTCTTTCCTACAGAAGCAGCGGCAGAATTACCGGTGGTCTCAGTTCCGTTGTTGATC
>CADBGD010000046.1 GCA_902794115.1 Oscillospiraceae bacterium | reverse complement strand
ATGAACTCGGGAATGCAGTTGGTCGCAGGCTCGATCACGTCCGGGCGTACATTTCCAACAGCATCAAAATCCTTGAAAAAGGCATCTGTATAGAATTTGGCGATCTCCATAACGGTCTTATGCTCGCGCTTGGCGCCTTCGACCATTTTATCCTCGCCGGTGTCCGCATCCGAAGAAAGATGACCCACATCGGTGATGTTCATGACACGCTTCACTTCATAGCCGGCATACTTTAACGATTTCACCAGGGCATCCTGCATGATGTATGTGCGGATATTTCCGATATGTGCGAAATGGTAGACCGTAGGGCCGCAGGTATACATGGCGACCTTGCCCTCTTCATTGGGCTTAAAATCCTCTACCGTTCTGCTCAAAGTATTATAAAATCTAAACATAGTTCTCTTCCCGTCATTCACTTTTTTGCTAATAATAGCACTGTTGATGCTGTAAGAAAAGTATGAAATATATGCGGTCCGCGTCATCTGAGCGCATCGATATATTTGCAATACCGCAGATTATGTGCATCCATCGCCTGATCGGAATCCACATAGGCAAGAAATCCGGCTTTATCCACCCATTTATAGGCCGTGGTTTCCCCTTCCTGAAGGACAATACTTTCCTTATCACAGCTGACTTTGGCCAGATATGAATAGTACATGGCGTGGCTTTTATCTGAAAAGGAAGTTCCTACAAGTTCCAGAGAATCCGGAACAAGGCCTGTTTCCTCGAACATTTCTCTTCTGGCTGCCGTTTCCGGATCTTCACCAGAAACCGCTGAACCGCCGGCGCTGGCTTCCCAAAAGCCGGGATAGACGTCTTTGATCTCGCTTCTTTTCGTC
Source organism: Oscillospiraceae bacterium (assembly GCA_902794115.1). Taxonomy (GTDB): domain Bacteria; phylum Bacillota; class Clostridia; order Saccharofermentanales; family Saccharofermentanaceae; genus Scatonaster. Next base: position 15,432 of record CADBGD010000046.1, on the reverse strand, counting down.
AGCAGATAGGTCCCGTCGCAATGAAGCACCAAAAGATCGACCACAAGGTGGTAGCGCCCTTCCGGTATGTTCTTAAAGTTTCCAAAGTGTCTTTCATAGGTTTCACCGGTTTTCTTTCCTTCACGGTCATACAGATCCCAGATTTCTTTACTCATGTGTTTCTCTTCTTTCTTATCCGTTTTCTATTCGGGTTACTTACTCGGTTTTTTATTTGGCGGCGGGCATTCGTGCATATCTAGATGTTGAAAAGGAATCCAACCTCATCATAATCCTGATTTCCGATATGCGTCTGGTGCTCGCCCATGATCACGCCGCCCATCTTTTCATAAAACTTTCTGCCGGAATCATTCTCCTTCAGACACCAGATCACCATTTTCGATCTTTTCTGATTCCGAAGATCCTCTGCCGCATAGGAAAACATCTTTCTTCCCACGCCCCTGCCCTCATACTCGGGCAGCACATAAATGGCAACGATCTCACAATCGATTTCCGGAGTATCTTTAGAAAAGGAATTGTCATTTACATACCAGCAGTACCCAACGACCCGCTCATCCAAAACAGCTACGATATAATCCTTATACTGTTTTCTTCTTCTTTCCGTCAGACTTTCCCGGTCCAGATTATCCAGGCAGTCGTCACTCACAATACCCCGATACGCCGTTTTCCAGGTATTGATCAAAACAACCGTCACGGCCTCCGCATCCTCATATTGCATTCTTCGTATGCTGATATTTTCCAATTCTATCCCCTCTCTGCCATGAGAGTGCCTACCCGGCTGTCAATGATCCGGATCACTTCATCAAGACTCTTCTGCCCGGCAAAATAGGCCGGCATCTCCTCAGCAATAATTCCGCTGATCGTATAGTCTGTGGAATAGTAGTAGGCACATTCGTCGATAAAAGCGGAAACAACATCAACGATCTCCTGCGGTATCTCTACTCCTTCATAAGTGATGGCAGAATCCTGAAAGATCTTCCGATTTATGGAAATTCCATAGTCAAACCGGAGCACTTCTTCATCCAGCATAGAGACCATAAACTCCCAGGCGCCATCCGGACATGAGGAGCATGCTGTTATCGATGCAGAAGACGCGAATTTGCAGCAGATTCCTCTTCCGTCCGGAGAAGGGATACCGATCAGTTTCTTGTTCTTTAATGCGGCCCCATACTGAATAAATGCTCCCTGGACACTTCCAATATCAGTAATACGGACGATTCCTTCGTTATAGTTTATCTTCTCCGGAACATTCTGATACACATACTCCGCCATTTCGCGAAATGCATCATTGTCGAAGCTTATCGTTCCATCCGGGTTTTCAAAAAGATCGAAAGAACTTCCGATCAGCTCATTAAAGTAGTTGACACGATCGGAATAGCAGTACATAGGATCATTTCCGTTACATACGTCATCCACAAAGCTCTTATAATTCTTGATCTTGATGCCGGTATCCGATTTATCTGCGTCTTTGCTATTCAAAATGATTCCATAAAGACTTGCTCCGTACGGCAAAACGTATTTTCTTCCGTCCCGATCTGTTGCCTCGATGATCTTTGTAAAATACTGTTCCGAACTGAGATTCTGGTCTTTGATCCGAGACGCAATATCAACAAGATACAAACTGTTCTGAATCTCCCGGAATTCAGAAGCGCCAAGTATTACATCCGGTCCTTCCCCGTTTGAGATCACAGACATCAGCGCATTGATCTTCTCGGCTCTCGCACGGTTGCGTTCAGCAACATAATTCTTCTCCGCCGCATCCCAGTCGAAAACATCCCAGTAATTATAGTTTTCGTTATCGATCACAAAATACTTCGGATTCGTCTTATTAAACCGGCAGATGCCCTCTGCTTCCATTTCTGTCAAAGGTTCAAGATGTGCCGCCTCAATAATCTGCTTTCCTGCATTCGGATTGCGATCTGCCCGTTCCAGAACAACCACAGTATTCTCCGTTGAAACGTTATTACTCGCAATCGCGATCCGGTCGTTCTCAACTGAAAGGATCTCGCACCGATCATAGACATTGTAGGAGACATATGTGTGATTAAAATCCAACAACACTTTTTCCTCTTTAGTCGCCACATCAGATGAAACTATGCCGGTTCTGGTACTATAGATTTCTCCTCTCGATTCTTCGGTTTCTTTGATAGCCATTGTTTTTGTATCCAGAAGCAGATACTTTTCTTTGCCGGCAGTAATTACACTCATGATGATGGTATTATCGTCATATTTAGCAAAGTCTCCTACATGTTCGATATTCTCCAGTCGGACCTGTGACAAGTCATCACCTTTTAAAGTGAAAACACAAGGTGTACTGCTTCCGCCCATTTTTCCGTGGACAGAGCATTTCAAGAAGGCAGTATCATTTTGAAAAACGATCGCATTCACCGTCACGTAGTTTTTTCCTGTGTCGACAGGAAACTCAAGTTTTTTCAAGTCATGGATCGACCCGTTTGCCAGATCTATATCACAAATATAGGATTCCAAATCATCCCCATTCATGACATCAAAAACCAGTTTGGTCAGCCCGTTTTCTTCATATGTCCCGCAGATATCATTCATATAACCGTATTCAGACGGAACTAAAGCATTAAGATCGATCTCACCTAAAAGTTTTCCTTCATTTCCGGAAGCAATACTAAACCCGGCGATAGTATATATCGTTTCACTAAATGCTCCATCAGCGTATGCATTTCCGATAAAACAAACATAAAGTGCAGAATCTGTAACTGTCAGCACTTTACTCTGAACTTGAACATCCGGAGAAGTAATATCAAATGACAGTTCCTCGGAGGCAAGAGAAAACTCGATACTATTCCACCACTCATCGTCTTCCTTAATGATCCGGGGTGAATTTAAATTGTGATGCGCATCCGCATAGGGGTCCTTCCCCTGAGTTTTTGCTTTTTTACAGGAAGCCAAAAGTCCAGTAAACAGCACAAGCGACAGCGATAAAGCAATCAGTTTTTTCCCTGTGATCAATCCTTTACTCGAGATATTCATATAGTCATACCTCCGCTTCAATATAGGGCATGTACTCTGGCTTCTTCTCCAGTCCTTCGGGCGGCACTCGTTAACTTTTTAGTCCAGTGACTGACACTCGATCGTCTTCATCATCTCACAAAATCCGTTTCTTGCATAGAAGCGCATGCCATCCACATTTCCGGGGAATACCTGCGTGCGGATAAAGTCCACGCCTTTTTCTTTTCCGTACTTCTTCGCCGCATTGACCAGAATGGTGCCAATGCCCTTGCTTCTTAGATCTTCGCGGACGCAGAGATCCTGCATATAGACCACGCTTTGCGGCTTCAGGCAGGAGACCTTTTTCTGCTGAAGGATCATCACATGGACAAATCCGACCGTTTCGCCGCCCACATCCGCCACCAGGATATCCTGGGTTTCGCTGTCAAAGATCGACTGGAAGAATTCGTCTGTTCTCTCGCCGATGACAAAATGCTCCGGCTGGTATCTCACGCCATCTTCCTCCAATGCCAGATACAGAGCCCGAAGAGCCGGAAGGTCATCCTTCGTTGCATTTCGGATAGTCACATCTAAATTCATAAACACCTCCAGAAGAGTGGAAATCGAGGTCACTCCGGCAGGGACCTCCTTGCCGAAGCGGTTGAGCCACAAAGTCTTGATCCCCAGCGCCGATGCGCCTTTGACATCGCTGCTTACTGAATCTCCGATATGGATCACTTCATCCGGACCAAGGCCGGTCTTAGAAAGTGCCATCTCGAACAGTTCTTTTCGCGGCTTATAAGACCTGGCATCTTCCGATGTAAACACGCCGGCCGGCTTGAGTCCGTGGTATTCGATGGCACTTTGGATATCTATGTTATCAATATTGGATACGATGTAGATCGGCAGCGGACTTTTTTCGAAAAACGCTTTCGTATCTTCAAAAATCTCCGGCCGGCTCCACTGGGCAAAAAGACGGTCGCATAAAGTGGATGCATCTGCCGTAGACCCGAAGTTCTTAATCGTGTGGGCAAGAGCTTCCCGTTCGATATCCCGCTGCAGTTTAAAACGTTCGCCAAAGGAAGAAACAAACATACTCTGAAAGTCCTTCCACCAGAAAGAATCGATCTCGGAAGGCGCCGCCCCGTTTCCGGTGTCATGAATGATCTTGGTGATCTCACTTATGATCTCCCCGTCTTCATGAACGAGCGTCCCGTAAAAATCAACAAACAGTGCTTTTATCATCGTATTCTCCTTCGCCTTATTCCTGGTCTTATTCCTGCGGAACGATCCGGTCTTCGTACTCCGGGTGATCGGCCAGTGCTTTTCGAACATCAATATTGTAATCGACCACCATGCAGTGCGCATCCACGTCATCGAAATACTCGCGGATACGGACGCCGCCAAATGCCTCCATCGTCTTCCAGGACGCCGGATTATCAAGGTCCGCATCCATAAATACCGTCTCGATGCCATGCGCGGCGCAGACTTTCAGGGCCAGGTAGAGGTTCATGTTGTTGTACCCCTTGCCACGTTCCGTCGGGCGGATGCTGTAACCGATGTGGCCGCCGTACTTTCTGAGACGTTCATTCAGCGCCAGGCGGATATTGATCATGCCCACGATGCGCTTGTCCGACTCTCTGACCAGAAAATAGGTCCGCGCCGGCACCCGTTCCTCACTCGGCACCTGCACATAATCTCTTTCCAGCTTCTTAAGCCACCCTTCGTAGTCATCAACGTAGCTATCCAGTGCGCCGGTGCCGTTGATGTCCGAGTGATGCTCGTAAAACTCGTGGATAAACTCAATGGCATCCTGCTTTCTGCCGATGCCCGGCACCTCGAAATAGAATCTCTCCATTTGGTCTCCTCTTTGATCTGCTCTGCGTTCCGCTCTGCAAAAGGCCTCTGGTGTAGAGCACTTAGCAGAGCAACCTATCCTGCTCTGCATTCCGCTCTGTAAAAGCCGTCTGATGAAGAGCACTTAGCAGAGCAACCTATCCTGCTCTGCGTTCCGCTCTGCAAAAGACCTCTGATGTAGAGCGCTTAGCAGAGCAGTCTCTCCTCTTTTATCATCTCCAGCACGCGTCTTTCTCTGTCGATCATGACTTCGTTGAAAAAGCACTGACTCTGATACTCTTTATTTACCCTGATCGCCTCGTCAATGTCCACATAGGCCAGCTCGAACCCGGCCACGGCTTCGTAGTCATCAAGATTCTGCTTTCCCTGCTGTTCCTCGGTATCACACAGAAAATAGAAATTCTCCTGCTCAAAGATCGTATCCGGACCCCGGTCACTTTTCTGTCTTCGCAGCACACTTCCGTATTCAGAAATACTTTCCGGGATCACCTTCAATCCCACCTCTTCTTTCACCTCGCGAAGAAGTGCTTCTTTCTTATCTTCGTCGTCATGCATACCGCCGCCCGGGAACTTGTAGTATTTCTCGTTGGTGGCGTAGACCATGGCGAGCTTATTTCCCTTGAAGATAATGCCTCTCACCGAAGGTCTCCGGAAAACCTTGGTGCAGCCATCGTAATCTTTTAGATCGATCTCAAAAAGGCGTCTCATCGTATTCTTTCATTTCTCCTTATATTTCCCGTTTGATCTGCTCCAGCACTCTTTTTCATATATACCGCCAGATGGTCAATCCTGTTTTTCCTTTTTTCGTGGTGTATTCCTCACCATGATATTCCAGTTTACCATAACCCCTTACCGACACCGTGATATTCTCCTTCAGGATCGTCTCTGGATTCCTGCAAAGTCTCCCGTCGAGAGTGACTTTCTCGTCGTCGAATAACGCCTTGGCATCTTCTCTCGAAAGGTGATAAACCTTGGCAAGGATCGCATCGAGTCTGGGAGAGGAAACAGTAATATGTTCATCCGAAAGTTTCGGAAGACAGTCTTCCGGCACAGCATCCACAACTTCGCAGCTGACCGCCGTATGTTTCACACGCTCCAGGTCCGAACAGATCATATCTGAAAGTTTCTCCAGCACAAAGAAATAGGCGGAGTTTTCGTGCACCAGAATATCGCCGATCATGTCTCTTTCGATACCGAGATTCAATATAGCACCCAGGAAATCACGATGGGTCAGTACATCCGCATATTTCGCCTGCTTCGGTTTTACATGGAGAATGCAGATCGGAAAGTCTTCACTATAGCCGATCTCCTCTTCGTCTCCAAAACGCGCAACAACACGTTCACTGTTATCTGTGCCGCCCCAGAGTCGCACCTCTTTTTCTGATGCTGCTTCAAAAGCAAGGCTTGCCGTCTCCCGTGAATGAAAACTCGAGTACGTGTATATGCCGGACTGTCTTGCTCGGGCCGCCAGTTCTTCATAACGTTTTAGGTTTTTCTGCTGATGTTCATTCATAAGGACATCGTATTATAATCCGAAGATTTCGTCCAGAAGCGCTGCTGTCTGCGCAATGGTTCTGTTCTCATCGCGATGAATAACAGGGAAGCCGGAGTGCAAAAGAGTATCGTAAGCTTCCTGGGAACAGATCAGTTCCAGCCCTTTCCGGTAATTCTCCAGCGCCGCTTCCGGATCTGGTTCTTCCAGCATCAGTTTATAAAGAAACTGCTTTTCCGGGTCCGGCCGGTCAAAGAAGCGGTGGATCGAGATCTGCGGATCAGAAAGCAACACAACGACATGGTTCGGCGGTGTGATCCGGCGAAGGTCGTCCAGGCTGATATTCGTATCCACGAATACCGGCTTTCCCTGACTACAGATCTCCGGAAGCATCCGAAGCTCCAGGATTCCGCTTTCTCTTTTAGCACCATCGATCCAGTCCTTATATTCCTGCGGGGAACGACGGATAAAATCATGCCAGTCCACCAAGTCCCTGGTATAGGTCAGACAGGGAAACTCTTTCGCATCCAATTCTTCCGGATAGTTGTCGTGATAGTTTTCCTCACAAGCGATCCCGTTATGCTTCTTGGCCAGTTCTTTCACCATCGTGGACTTTCCCGCATAGGAAGTGCCGATCACAAAATAGGCATTTTCAAAGAACAAATTGTCATTCATAACGCAAACCCCTCACTTGCTGTCACATACTGCTGCCCGGATCCTTCCAGACAAATTAAGTATAGCATTACCGAGGGGCAGGAAAATAGTTCCCGTAAGTATAAAGAGGCCGGGGTTTTGTCCCGACCTCTTGCTTGCTCTAAAACGATACTATTCTTTTCATTTCTGTCTCCCCATCTTAAGCAACCTGTACGTATAGTTTGTTTTACTGTAGTTTTTCAATAAACTGTTCTAAGGTGTTCGAAGCAACCAGCGGAACTTCTTCTCCAGTCCCTTGAGTGTCTGCCTTAAACTCCTCCTCTGACACCTCGCCAATCAATGACCAGTCGGACCTGTCATAAATACTGTATGTCACTTCCATGGGTGCATCTTCACTCTCCCGCTCCTTATACTCGACAACATATGAGGTTTCTTTCGCCTCTTCCCCATCACTACTCATTCGATAGACAACAACACCTTGTTCCGACGAACTTATCCGGTACGATTCACGAACAAGATTCTCTCGCGGATAGTAGTAAGTATAGGCGCCAACATCGATACATTCGCCTAAGACAGTGTGGATCACTTCCACTACCCGGCCGTCTTTATATGTGTACACATTAGCTCTGATCCGATCCCCACGATATTCATTACGTTCATTCTGACAGATCAGAAGTTCCGGAATATCATCATCATTGATATATACCAGATCAAAGGTAAAATCACCCGTTCCCGGTTGATCATAGCCTTCTTCCACAAATTCCTCGTTGGAAACCGAATTTGCCTTATCCAGATAGGCGTCCCTTACTTCGTCTGGAATCGGCGCGGCAACATTCGCATCTGCTTGAACAGGCATATTATTCAGATCCACCCAAATAACAGGACGGACGCCTCTGGAAGGATCGTCACTATTTTCAAAATTCCCCCAACCCAGGCTTCCATCGCCGAAAACAAGGCAGGCTGTGTTATTAAAGTTACCAGGAGAACGGAGCCACCAACTGCCGCTGTCCATACCTACGACATCATACGTATAGAACTTGTACATATCTGAGTTTAAGTAATGATCTTCCGTTATCACATTATGCCAAATACCTCGCGATATCGCATACGGTGTGACTTCTCTCACAAACCAAGGACTATAAGTCTGATTCTCATATTCATACAAATCTTCCTGATCATAATACGACAGGGCCTCATTCACACTTAAGATAAATACCTTATCTTCCGTATCGTTTCCGCCCAGACCGCCAATTGGGTTATTGGGATTTTGCAGTGTAGTAGTCAAAATCATATCCGACTCGACTTCGGAGAACGCTTCATTGAAGAAATCGTTATTAAGCCAAGTTCTCAAGCTACAAGTCTCCCATGTTGCATCATCACTCCAGTCCTCATCATAAGGCTGGCTATCAAGTATACTCAAACTAATGAGAAGCATCTTTCCATCTTCTTCCGAAAGAATCTCCCACTCAATCGGTTCCTTACCATTCGTCAGATCCCCGTCCTGTTCATAACGGCCAAAGGTGACATGGTTGCCATCACGGCTCCAGGTGAACTGATCCACTGGAGTCGGTGTGGGAATAGGTGTTGGCGTGGGCATACTCAGCCACTTAAACTTTGCACTCTCATTACCTCTAAAACAAGGAATTGAAGGCGTTCTTTTAAGTTGGTCTTCCGCCTCATGTTTTATATACCATCCCCTTTCATCCGTTCCCCATCTTTCCAAGGACAGATCAAAGGCTTGTTTTGCTGTTTCACCTGACAATAGTTGTGAAACGAAAACGTCGAGCAGACTTGAAGCATAGCCTTTTCCGACTTCGTTATGAAAGGCAACCAAGGAAGGAACGCCAGTTTTCGAACAAATCTCTGTCCAGCCTTCGTTATACTCACCATTTTCTCCCATCTGTAAACAGCTTCCCAGGAAGAAGATGCATCCATCCAAACTCGTGGCACCGGATTTATAGTGCTCCTGAATAAACCCAGGAGTAATACAATACCGTCCACCTATGATCGGCAAATTCCCCGCATTGTCTCCGGAAATATCTGATTCAAATTTGTGATTGGTGTCCGAATTCTCCCGTTGATTGATTCGCATCATCGGGATTTTTCCTTTGTTTTTATAATTCAGACAATTGCCGTGAATAAAAAACGCCACGAGACTGTATTCCTCAAGGTCTAAGAAATCATCTAAGGTAACAGTTAAATCTAATTTTGTATCAATCCCTTTTTCTTTCCAATTTCCAGCAGCTATTCTTAATGATTGAAGCAACAATCCATCAGCTACATCTGTCTGATCAATCAGCGAGTCAAGAATGAGTATAGAAGCTCTATGTTCCGAACTATTGAAGAACTCATCCTGTAAATCATCTGAGTAGACATTACTTTGCGCCATACTCGAAAAAGAACATGTATCCGGATCTTCTTCACCTAAGATTTCACCTCCAAGAGCACCACACGAATACTCGAAAGTGATATAGAAGTTCTCATCATCACGATAAATCGAATCTGCATCTATCAGTTTATCGTCAGCCAGTTGATTGATTGAATCGAACATAATGTCCATTTGTTTATCTTTATCTGCGCTGGCAAAATCACTTTTTGAACGCACTTGTTCAAGTGTGTCGTTAACAGAATTGATTTGTTCCAGATCATCATCGGATAAGGTTTCTTCCGTCTTGGTCGTTTTTTTACTTTTTTTCTTAGAAGACTTCGAATTATTATCTTTAGAACCGCATGCAGTCAAAAGCATGACTACCGCAATAAAAGCTGCCATAACAGCCCGATATTTTTTCATATATCTCCCCCTCGATATACTTTTTTTCTAATTATATACCTGTCAAAGAAAAGGGGATGCACCAAGTGATCTTAAGTTCACAATTTGTTTTAATTCTCTGCCTCCGGATCTGTCTCCAGCCAGATAACGGGGCGTACGCCGATTTTGGAGAATTGGTAACATATATCATTTCCATCGATCTGGCCATAGTACGAAACATATTGGGCAAAGCCTTTTCCTTCATACTTCTCGTAGTCGACGGAAACACCGGACCGCAGCCACCAGGGGGCCTGATCTTTTTTCCCGCCGGGGGTCCGGTCTTCTTCATTCGGGAAATACACCTTTGCCTCTTCGGAACTCAGAAGAAACACCTTTCCCAGACCACGGTCCATGATCAGTGCTTTTTCCGCATCAGAAAAAGCATATGTATAATAATCCACGTTAAGCCAGGATTTCAGTCCGCTCTGATTCCAGACATCTTTAGGAGAGATCTTCGTTCCGAGTGGAATATAAGGATAGACTACTCCCCAGACAGAATGAAATGTACCGGAGGTATAGTCGAACTCTCCTGTAAAACCCATGAACTCCACGCATTTCTCATTGATCAGAAGAACTTTCGTCCCCTCCACATCGAGAACACGCCATGTATTTGTCCAAGTATCTTCGCCGAAGACCAGTACATCACCGATCTCCACCTTCTGTCCTTTCAGCCGTTTCATATCATTTCTGCGTTTGATCTTCGGGATCAGCGTTGCATTTAGTATCCCGGGCAGATAAAGGATCAGAATCACTGCCAGTGCCAGAAGGATCACCGGGATCAGTTTTCTTCTTTCACTTTGCTTTCCTGAGTCATGACTCATTTCCGCTCCCCCTCTCCTGTTCCGCCTACAAAGATCTCGTTACAGCTCTCACAGGTGAAACAGGAAAGAGGACGTTTTCGTTACATTTCCTCGGAAAATTCACTTTCGTGTTTTTTAAAGAATTCGTAGAAATACCGGACGTTACTGAGTTCACTCCAACGGGTCAAAGGAACGTCATCCCTTCCCGGTTTCGGAAGACGTTATAGGGGTAGATATTCGGGCACGATAGCCGGTCATCACTTATGGTAAAGCTTCGAAGGTAGATCATGCTGACTACTCCGTCTGCCAGGCGATCTTACATGAGGTGATCTCTGTTTTATCCCGGATGATCTTGAAAAGATCCCCGTCTTTGGCATTCATCTTCTCGATCGTTAAGTTTTCACCGGCGAAAGACTGGCTTCCGTAGTGGATCTCCAGAGATACCGGATCGTGAGACTTAAGGAAATCAATATCATAAGTATTCAGCATAAATCGCACATACTCGATATTATTGGTGTGGTAGCAGTAATCCATGCTGGTAGACCGGACCGTAATCGTCTCCAAAGGCACTGTGCCGGTTTTCGGAAAGCGGGTAAACTCAGGACCTTCTCCCTCTGTGACATGAGCCATATCCGGGGTAAATCCGACGGTCTCGGCTTTCCGGATCCGCTGGCTTTCCAGATCGATGGCGGCAAGTTCGGTTCTGGCATGAACCATCTTTTCCCCGTCTTTTCCTTCCACGATGGTATCCAGCATAAGCTTTACCGCAGAGTATTTCGAAATGAAACAGCGCACGGTAAATTCTTCCCGCCATACCGGCCGGCGGAAGAACTGAATACTGTTTTTTGCAATCAGCCACATGGCCTTATATTTTTCCATCGCTACGATACCGTCAATACCCAGATCGCCCATGATCTCCGTCACGGCGTTCTCCACGATCTCGTCAGCAGCTAAAATGGAAAGCTTTAATTTACTGTCACACATACTTCCTGTGACATAGGAATTTTTTTCATAGATCATAATGTGTTTCCTTCTTTCTAAACGAACCAATTATATCACTTCGAAATCAAAAGAACGGCTGCCCCGCCTCTTCTTTCTCCAAGAAAAACCGCTATAATGGGTATAGAAATCCGTTGGAGGCCAAAAAGCATGGAAAAGAAAATGACATCCGGAGAGATCGCCAAGAAAGCGGGCGTATCCCAGAAAGCCATCCGTCTTTACGACGAAAAAGGACTTTTGCGGCCTTCTGGATATTCGGAAGGAAACTATCGGCTTTACGATGAAGATTCCCTTTCCATGCTCAATAAGATCGTGGCCCTGAAGAAGATCGGTTTTTCTCTGGAAGACATTCGCGACAGCCTGGCAAACGGCAAAGCCGAGGACATCCGGTCGGCCCTGGAGCTGCAATTACGCACCATGGAAGAAAAGAGATACAGCATCGATATGGTCATCGATACGATCCAGCGGACTTTGTCCCGTAAAGGAGATGACCTGAATTGGGATGATGTTTCAAACATCGTCAAAAGTGTATCCCTGGATCAGGAATTGGACCGGAGCCACTGGTTTGCCCAGCTGCACACGGTTCCCGGCGAAGACTGGTATGAGACGATCTATCATTCTCTCGACGGGAAATGCACCGGAAAAGTCCTGGATCTGGGATGCGGATTCGGAAAGCTCTGGAGAAACAACCGGGACAGGCTCCCTTCCGGCACGAAGATATTTGCTTACGATGTTCACGGAAGCTGGGCAGATGATTTTTCGAATTATCTGGAAAAAGAAAAAGTGCATTTCCCGAAGGATGTGGATATCCATCTTCGCTTTTCCGATCTGGAAGATCCGAAAACCTGGGAAGAGATCGAAAAGGACGGTCCTTACGACCTGATCCTGGCCCACTACATTTTTGGCGAACTGAAAGATCCGGAAGCACTTCTTGAAAGAGCGGCAAAGAATCTGAAGAAAACCGGCACCTTCTCGATAAACGGCCCGCAGGATTCGTCCTGGGACATCTATTTCCGTGATGCAATCCTGGATGCCGGCTTACATGCCTCCTTTATTCTCGATAAGATCTCCGCTATCCGGAAAAAGAAAGAGTCTTTTGAAAAAACACTTCAGAACTATTTTTCCAAGGTGGACGGGGTTGTGCTTCAAAGCCATTTTCAATACGAGAATGAACATATGCTTTTTGAAAAGATGACTACTCTCTATGACGGACAGGAAAAGTTCTTCGAAAAAAATGAAAGCAAGATCAAGAAAAGCCTTGCCGGAAGACTTCAAAAAGACCAATACCAGATCCTCACCGAGTCTCTTTTCCTGCGCTGTACAAAATAAGGGCCGGTTTCATCTGAAGTTTTTCCCATATCCCTATTGACCCTCCCCTTAGGGCATCCTTTATGTTGAATGCAACAAAGGACCTGAAGGAGGGCTTATGAAAACGCAATACGGATTTTGGAACAACCTGGGCTATGTGCTCCAAGGTATGAAAAACTGGGGAGATAGACTGATCCCCCTGCGTCTTGTGGGGATCGTTTCAGAGACAGTTTCTTTATTTGTCATCCCCGTCACTGTGAAGCTGATCCTGGACTCCCTTACCGAAGGAAAACCGGTCAACGATACCATGCTTCTCATCGGCATCAACGCCGTCATCATGCTGATCTCTTATCTCGCATCCGGCTATGTGGAGAATAATTCTCCCTATAAAATGAAGCATGTCCTGATCCGTTTCAAACGGGAACTTACCGAGACCATGACCTCCATGAAATATGCCAACCTGGAAAATCCGAAGGTGTTAGACGAGCACGAACGGATCCGAAACGTCATGAACGTAAAGACCCAGAGCATTGAAGGCATGATGGATTCCAGCATCAAATGCGGGACCCTTCTTCTTCAGATCCTGATGGCAGGGATCCTCATTTCCGGTCTTCATCCTCTTCTCATTCTGATCCTTCTTATCCTGCTGATCCTTTCTTTTATCGTGGTGGATAAGACGAAAAAGAAAGATAAGGAACTGGTGTGGGATGCGCTGGGTCCTTACTGGAGAAAGCACTTTAACATGGGCTATCTGACCAATCACTTTACCTCGGCAAAAGAGATCCGGGTCTATAACATGAAAGACTGGATCTACGGAAAATACTTGGGCATCAATGCGGATATTGCCGAGAAATATAAGATCTCGAGAAATCTTTGGTTCCGCTGTCAGGCGATCCTTCAGCCCCTATCTCTCCTGGAAGAAGTCAGTCTTTATGCCTTTCTCATTTATGAGCTTTCCAAAAACAACCTGACTGTTTCCGAGTTTACGCTTTATATCGCTTCCGTCCACATCTTTATCACAGCGGTCAATGCCTTTATCTCCGAATATACCGAGATCAAAAAGCAGTCTCTGGAAGTGAAGGATTTCCGCTCCTTTATCGACACCTATAAGGTCACAGACAAAAAGAAGACGGACCTTCCACCGAGAGAAGAAAAACCGGATTTTCAGTTTCATGATGTCAGTTTCTGTTATGAAGGGCAGACGAAAAAAGCTCTGGAGCATGTCGATCTTTCGATCCCCTACGGCCAGAGGCTGGCTATAGTCGGATTAAACGGTGCCGGCAAAACCACTCTCATTAAGCTTCTTTCCGGGTTTTATACCCCAACGGACGGAAAGATCACCATGAACGGACAGGACTGTTCAAAAATGGATAAGGAGGATCTTTTCCGGTATTTCTCGGCAGTCTTTCAGAACGTGGAAGAATATCCCTTTACCGTGGAAGAAAATGTCTCCATGAAAAAGGCGGAGGACACGGATACAGAGCGTGTACGTGAATGCCTGATCCAGTGCGGACTCATGGATAAGATCGAAAACCTGGAGCAGAAAGAAAAAACGCAGGTTCTGAAAGTACTGGAAGAAGACGGCGTGGACTTTTCCGGTGGAGAAAAGCAGAAACTGGCACTGGCAAGAGCGCTATATAAAGATGCACCGGTAATCATTTTAGATGAGCCCACTTCTGCTCTGGATCCTTTGGCGGAAGAAAGACTTTATTCCCATTTCAACGAATGGATCGGAGATAAGACCGGAATTTTCATTTCCCACCGTCTCTCCTCTACCCGCTTCTGCCAGAAAGTTGCCATGTTCGAAGACGCGCATCTGGTGGAGTACGGCTCCCATGAGGAACTGATGCAGAAAAAAGGAAAATACTACGACCTGTACGAGACGCAGGCCCGGCTGTATAAGAAGGAGACAGAAGAAAATGAGTAAAGATTCTACCCGGAAAACGAAAGGCACGATCCGGTATTTCACCAAAGCCATGAAGCACTTTAAGAAAGGGTTTTATATTTTGTATACCATTTTGATCCTTGCCATAACCGCCCAGCCCTTCATTAAGATGTTCGGCCCGAAGATGATGATCGATCAGATCATTGGAAACGGCGGAATGGAAAAGATTATCGGGATCGCAGTGGTCATGGTGATTCTGGACTTTATCCTGAATGCCCTCACCTGCTTCATTGGTATTCAGCTGGAAAAGGTCTATTACGAAGGCTTGAACCGTCACCTGGAAGCCGGTGTCGGAAAAAAGAGCATGGAGCTCCGGTACGAAACCACAGAGAATAAAAAGACACTTGATGAACTGGCAGATGCAAGAACCGGTATCGATGCCGGGTATTCCGGCGGAGTAAACGGTCTTTTCACCGCCCTTTCTCTTCTGATCGGGAACGTGGTAGTCATGCTCCTTTCTTCTGTGACCGTACTGCGGTATACCTGGATCCCGCTTCTTCTGGTCATTTTAAATGTTTCCCTAAATGCCTTTTTCGAGAGCCGTCTGAACAAGCTGAAGATGGAACAGATCCGGCGTCTGGCAATAACGGACCGGGCCTATTACTATCTG
>CADBGD010000045.1 GCA_902794115.1 Oscillospiraceae bacterium | reverse complement strand
ATCGGTGCCGGCATGAATATAAAAGAAGCCCGAAAGATCCTTTATCTTCCGGAAGCCGGCGGCATCGGCATGTTCGGCGTCGGCTATCAGCGGGCCTGCAGGAAGGCAGGAGAAAATGAAGCCGGCTGCTTCAGCTGGAGCGATCTGGATGCGATACAGGAAGCCATTTCCGAGATCAAGAAGACCTGCCGCTGGTGTATCGTTGTGGCCCACGCAGGAGAAGAATTCACTCCTCTTCCGTCTCCGTATACCCGCGACCGCTATCACCTGTACCTTCAGATGGGAGCGGACTTCGTGGTCTCCCACCATCCGCATGTCCCTATGAATTATGAGATGGTCGGCGACAAAGCCATCTTCTATTCACTGGGTAATTTCATCTTCGACACACCCTATCAGCGTTCTCAGTTTAATACGGAAAAAGGACTTCTTCTGCAGCTGGATCTGTCTTCGGAAAAATGGTCTTTTAAGCCTTACGGCATCGACATTCTCCGGGACACCGAGCGCGTGGATATCGGCTCTCTTCCGGTGATCTTCCAGGACGTGCAGGAAGAGGAATATAAACTCCTCTCCCCGCTTTCGGCCAAGATGCACATTGCCGCTACGAAACGGCAGATGACCTACTTAAAGCCGGACCAGTTTAAAAATGCCACGGAAGAAGATTGGAAAGCGCATTTTTCCGAGCCCATGCGTACCGGCCGCGTACCGGGAGAGACCCTGGATTTCTTCATCTTATGCCCGCTTGCCGAAGAAGCAGAAAAAGAAGAATGGAAAAAGAGCGCGCATCAGGACATCGTCAAATATATCCTGGATCAGATGTAAAGTGTAATGTGGAATACGTAATCCGTACTTTGTAAATCGTGATGTAAAAAGCAAAACCGGAAACGTGATGTTTCCGGTTTTTTATTTCCTGATTAATTGAATTATTCCTGTTCGCCCCGCTGTTCCAGCTGCTCCTGCTCGTAGATGATATTGAGCATCTTGGCAGAAGCCTTGATGGCTGCGGCAACCTGGTCACGGTCGAGACCTCGGGTCTTAAACTCATGCTCTCCGTCACGCCAGGTAATGACGCTCTCCACAAATGCATTGGTACGGCCTCCCGGCGGGATGGTAACGGTATAGTCGGCGAAGAACGGAAGCGTTCTTCCAAACTGCTGATATACTTTCTGCAGCGCTCTCATGAAGGCGTCAAACTGACCTTCACCGGAAGCGCTGGCTTCATGGACCTTATCGTCGATCTGGATCCGAAGGGTCGCAACGGGCTTGAGATCCCGCGCGTGGCAGACATAGTAGTTTAAGATCTTTACATGGGATTCGCCATTTCCTCTTCCCAGCACATCCGCCACGATATACGGCAGCTCATCAGTCATGACGCTTTCCTTATTATCGCCCATTTCCACGATCCTCGCCGTCACCTTCTCCAGGGAATCCTTATCCAGATCCAGTCCGAGTTCTTCCAGGTTCTTGGCGATACTGGCCCGGCCGCTGGATTTTCCAAGCGCATACTGACGGAACCGCCCGAAACGCTCCGGAGCCAGTTTGTTGCAGTAGAGGGAATCCTTGGTATCTCCGTCCGCATGAACGCCGCAGGTCTGGGTAAATACAGCTGCGCCGGTGATCGGCTGGTTCTTCGGGATCCGCATGCCGGAATAGGACTCAACCATCTTGCTGACATGCTCCAGCGCAGATTCATTGATGTCTGTCGATCTATTCTCACAGAAGTCCGCCACCGCACCCACGATGGAGGCTAAAGGTGCATTTCCCGCACGCTCGCCAAGACCGTTCACGGTCACATGGACGCCTTTAACGCCGGCCTTTACGGCCATGATGGTATTTCCCACCGACATATCGTAATCGTTATGGGCATGGAAATCGAAATGCACTTCCGGGAAAAGGGAGCACATCTTCTTCACATATTCGAAGGTCATATCCGGTGTCAGCACACCTAAGGTATCGCAGAGCATGATCCGCTCAACAGGAAGTTCCGATATCTCCGAAACCAGCATCTTTACATAGTCAAAATCACTCTGGACGCCGTTACTCCAGTCTTCCAGGTAGATATTGACCTTCATGTCACGGAAGACCGCATCCTCGATAATATGGCGGATCTCCCCCACATGCTGCTCCGGAGTCTTTCCCAGCTGGGCGGTAAGGTGATGCAGGGAACTCTTGCAAAGGAGATTGACGACACGTCCGCCTCCGTTCTGGATCCAGGAAAGAGAGTGGCCACGGTCGACAAATGCCAGAACTTCCACCTTATCCAGGTATCCTTTTCCCTTGGCCCATTCTGTAATTCTCTGGAGTGCTTCAAAATCACCGTCGGAAATCCGTGCGGATGTGACCTCGACGCGATCGACCTTGACCTCATCCAGAAGGATCTTGGCTATACTGAGTTTCTCGCTGGGAGTAAAAGAAACTCCCGGGGTCTGTTCTCCATCCCGAAGGGTGGTATCCATGATTTCCAGTTTCATATGCTCACCTTTCCAAATGCACCTTATGTTCAGTCACAGTATAGCAGAAACGGCGGGGAATTGCTTTTGTCTATTTCCTTTTTTATATTTTTTTGAGATAATAGGAGCGATTGGTTATCTTAGGAAAGAAGGAGTGCGTACTATGGGGAAAAGTAAAAAAGAGTTCAACTTCTCCAACGAGATGATTCTGGAAATTATCCGCGATTATTCGAATGATACGATCTACTTCAAGGATACCGAATCCCGTTTTCTGTGGAATAACCGGTCTCATGCCGCCCAGTTCGGTGTGGACGATCCACGGCAGATGAAGGGCAAGACCGATGCGGATTATTTCCCGAAGGAATTCGCCCAGCGGGCCAGAAAAGAAGAGCTGGAGATCATGGAGACACAGATCCCTCTGATTTCGAATATCGAGCGTCTGGAAAAGCCGGACGGTTCGGTGGTCTGGTATTCCGCCTCGAAATATCCTCTTCTGGATAACACCGGAAAGACCGTGGGAACATGGGGTATCAGCCGCAATATCACGGCCATCAAGATCGTAGAGGAAGAGCTCTACCGCACCAACGAGAAACTGAAGAGACTGTCCCATGTGGATGATCTGACCGGACTTTTCAACCGGAGATATTTCTATGAAATGATCGAAAAGACGGCGTCGCAGTATGACCGCCGGGTACGGGAAGCCATGACAAAGAACCCGAAGAATACCTTCTCGCTGATTTCCCTGGATATCGATTTCTTCAAGAAGATCAACGATAATTACGGACACAACAAAGGTGACGATGTGCTGCGTCTGGTAGCCGGTATTCTGACTTCCCAGTGCAGAAAGACCGATATGGTCTTCCGCATCGGCGGGGATGAATTCATGATGCTTCTGCCGGATACACCGCTGAAGGGCGCCAAGATCCAGGCTGAGCGCGTGCGTTCGGCTCTTTCCAGCACCCCGATCCTTCTCGACGACACATCGGAACCGATCCGTCTGACCGCCAGCATCGGCATTTCCTGCTATGCAGACTGTAAGGATGTGGCCGAGCTGATCCACCAGGCAGATGACCGTCTTTACACCTCCAAGAATCTGGGGCGTGACAGAACGACCTGATCCGGATCGTATATCGTATTGTAATAGAAATTGAAATAGAAAAAGAAGAACCGGTTCCTTTTCGGGACCGGTTCTTTTTACGGGGCTGTATTTCCTTTTTCTTTATACTGGAGAAGTGCCGCACGGGCAAAGTCTTCGCCTTCCGTGGAAAGGAAGGGAAGCTCGAAATCCTCTCCGTACCGGCGTTTCAGCGCCAGCTTTAATAGATGGTCCGTCATGCGCGGGTTCTTCGGCAGGAAGCTTCCATGAGAATAAGTACAATAGACATTCTTATAAATGGCGCCTTCGTAGCCGTCTTTTCCGTTATTTCCGGCCCCTTCAATGACCTTGGCCATCGGCTTCACGGAAGGACCCAGATATGTCCGGCCGCTGTGGTTCTCGAATCCGTAGAGGCGCGTACTGTCAGAAACGCCATCTTCTTTCAGGAAATCCGCTTCGTAGATCGTATCCTGAATATAGCGGACATCTTCACCTACTGTGTACACATCGATGGCCCCAAGGCATTCGATCTTTGTGCCATCATGCTCCTGGTAATATTTTCCCAGCATCTGGTATCCGCCGCAAATGCACAGAAAGACCATCCCGTCTTCTATGGATTTCTGGACCTTCGGACCCTTTACTTCAACAAAATCCTTGCGGATCATGTTCTGCTCGGCATCCTGGCCACCGCCTAAAAAGACGATATCGAAATCATCCTGATCATATTCATCGCCGATGGAAACAGGAACGAGGCGCACCTTGATCCCCCGAAGCTCTGCTCTTCTTATCAGGCTCAGTACATTTCCACGGTCTCCGTAAAGATTCAGAAGATCCGGATACATATGACATATACGAAGTTCGTAATTTCCTGTTTCTTTCTCTTTTATGTTATCCATATTCTTCCTTCCCTCCTTACTTCCAGAAATCCTTCAGATGGTAGCGCTTGACCAGGATCGACCTAAGCGCCAGCATGGAGGTGTAGTTCGGAAGGATATAAAGGCACTTTCCGTCTGCCGTGGTGGAGATCGCCTGATCCAGAAGCTCCGCGCATTCTTCCATTCGCTTAGCAATGATCCGCTCTCTTTCCACACCGGAATACAGGATCCGGAGCATCATGTCGCCATAACGGTCCCCGGAAACATAGACTTTCTGCGGGAAAGTCTTGGATTCGAAATCCACATCCCAGATCCAGGAAACGTCTTTTCCGTCAGCAATATTACTGTTCAGAAGCATATACATGCCATCGGCATCCTCGGCACCGGCCACCAAAGACAGCGCCCGGTCCAGTCCCACCGGATTCTTGACCAGCATAACGCAGATCTTCTTATTCCCGATGCTGATCTTTTCCATCCGGCCGAAAGCCGCTTCCACATGCTCCAGAGCCGAAGCACATTTTTCAAAGGCAAGACCACTGGTATCGCCGATCTTTTCGCCCATGCGGACACAGGCAGCCACCGCCGAAACGGAGTTATACATATTATGGATACCCGGAACCGGAAGCTTTACGGTCTTTTCCAGGATCTTTCCATCCTCATCGAATTCATTTCTGCCATATCCGGCATCGCAAAGGGTCACCTCGTAGCCTTCGTTGGCAGGATTTTTCGACAGATCGTATTTGGCGAAGAAACGGGCCGGCACTCTTTTTTTGCCGCATTTTTTGCAGGCAAAATCACCTAAATGGCCGAAGCTTCTGGCTTCATAGGTGTATTTCTCTTTACACTCGGTGCAGTATTCCGCATCGGAAGAAGCCGGGAGAAGTCCTGATTTACCGGGGTATTTCTCGTTATTCTCTTTCATGGAACGGGAAGAGAAACCATAGTAGAAGGTCCTCTTTTCTCTTCCTTTATTGAGCTCGGAAACCAGGGAATCATCGCTATTCAGAAGAATATCGGCCTCACAGGTATCTAAACCCTTGGCGATCAGTTCCCGGGTGTGGGACAGTTCACCGAAGCGGTCCAATTGATCTCTGAAAAGATTCGTCACCACCGACACCTTCGGCTTGATCTGGCAGGCGATCTTTCCGAAAGCCGCCTCGTCCGTTTCCAGTACGCAGATCACTTTTCTTCCTTCTTTTTCCGCCTTTTTCATTTCTTTCAGGCCGAAGATCATGGATGTCGTCACGCCGGAAAGAAGGTTGGCGCCGGAAACATTCGTAACCACGGTATATCCGCAGTTCCGAAATATGTCCGTGATCATATGGGTCGTAGTGGTTTTTCCGTTCGTACCGGTAATCGTCAGACAGTCACGTCCGCTGCAAAGCCGGGCCAGGATCTTCGGATCGATCTTGGCAGCTACTTTTCCGGGCAAAGTCGTGGCGCCGCGTCCCATAAGATGCAGCGCCAGTTTCGTTCCTTTTGCACAGAAGATAGCAAAATGATAACGTATTGAAGCCATTTTTTCCTCACTCCACAATATGTCCGACGATCAGAAGACGATGTGTGGCCACACCGGTAGGCGTGCAGGTAACCAGAGTGATCTGCTTTCCTTTTCCGTCGTCAATATCGATATAGTAGTCCAGATCGCCCGGATTCACAGCCTCGTGAATGGCATCGACCTTGTATGTGTATACATTTCCGTCAATACAGGAAATCTCTATGGTGTCACCGATCTTTACATCTCCCAGCCGGTTAAAAAGCTTTCCTTCCGCACGCATACGGTGTCCCAGAACAGTCATGTTTCCTTCCTGACCGGGATCTGCGGTACCCTTTAATCTTCCGGCACCATAGCGGAGGGATACGATGGAAGCATCGTCCCAAAGCGGAATATCGATATCCACAGAGGAAATACGGATCGTACCCAAAGCAGTCAGCACGACCTCGTCCGGCAGCTGCTCTACAATACTCTTATAGTCATGGGGCGCATCGCTGTCCTCTTCTTCACCGTAGTAATATTCGAATTCTTCGCCATTGACCTCATTTCCGGAGGACTTGACTACGAAGGTAGCCTGACTATTCTGCACGATGCTTTCCATCATGTCGTCTGTTACCTTCTGGCGCTTCATATTCTTGATCGGATCTATCAAAAGAAGGATCACGCCGACGATCAGGCAGATGGCGGCAATACTCAGCAGGATGATATTCTTCCATTTGATCCGTCCATTCTTATCTCTGAACATATTTTCTCCGTTTCTGTACCGCTTACCGCTTTATATAATGGGGCTTTGCCGTGCACAGGTTGATAATTCGATTGTCAAAAGAAAAAATTTCGCGATTTTCTTTGCGATTCATTATATCAGATACTTTCATGAAGTGGAAATTTCTGCTATTATTATTCTACTTTTCGTCTCTTTCGGAGAATACGGAAGAAATCGAAGTCAGGGGTTCTCATAAGAGGGTTATTTCGGAAATGGATGCAAAGATAGTTTGGAATCAGACTCTTTCACTGATCAAAGATGAAGTCTCGGACATTAAGTACAAGACTTTCATCCAGCCTATCGTACCCGTTTTTGCCAATGATGACATGATCCTTTTAACTGTTCCGGATGAATTCAGTAAAGAACAGGTCACCCCTATGATTCCTTTGATCAAGAACTGCATTGAGACAGCGATCCATAAGGAACTGGATGTGAAACTCGAGCTTCCTGATTCGGCTTCGGCATTGGAACTGGTACACCAGCTCTCTTCCGATTCTGTTCCGGTCAGCCCGGAGACTTCCTCTTCCCAGCTGAATGCAGATTATACCTTTGATTCGTTTATTGTAGGTTCCGGAAACCGTTTTGCCCATGCAGCCTGTGTTTCAGTAGCTGAGGGTGGAAAGCAGTATAACCCTATATTCCTTTATGGCGGATCCGGCCTCGGTAAGACCCATCTTATGCATGCGGTAGGAAATTACGTGCAATCGCATTTTCCTTCCAAGAAAGTGGTATATGTAAACTGCGAAAGGTTCGTAAATGATTTTATCGCAACGATCCAGAACAGCTCTTATACCGAATTTCGAAGTAAATATAGAAACGCAGACTTCCTTCTGATCGACGATATCCAGTTCCTGGAAAGAAAAGAGCAGACCCAGGTTGAGTTCTTCTATACTTTCAACGAATTATATGAGTCCGGTAAAATGATCATGATGACCTGTGACAAGCCGCCGCAAAGCCTCTCTTCCCTGGAAGAACGGCTTCGTTCCCGCTTCTCTTCCGGCCTGATCGTAGATATCCAGCCGGCAGACTATGAGACACGTGTGGCGATCTTAAATAGAAGAATGCAGGATGACCATATTTCTTTGCCGGATACTGTCATTGACTACATCGCATCCAACTTCGCATCCAATATCCGTGAACTAGACGGTGCCTTTAAAACAGTCGTAGCTTACTGTTTTCTGGCCAATTCCTTCACTTTGGATGATGCAAAGATCGCACTGAAGGACATGATTTCTCCGAAACAGGCCCGTCAGGTCACACCTGAGATCATTGTGGAAGTGGTTGCCCGTTCTTCAAATATTTCTGTAAGCGACATTATGTCCAATAAGCGCAGCAAGGATATTCTCGTGCCGCGTCAGATCTGCATGTTCCTTTGCCGTTCAGAATTAAATATGACTTTCCCGAAGATCGGTGATTTTTTCGGAGGCAAAGATCATACCACTATCCTTCATGCTTGTAACAAAATTGAAAAAGAGCTGAAAACTGCAGACAGTGAGCTTTCCGTCCGTATAGACTCCATCAAAAAGCGTCTTTTTAACTAAAGTTTTCCACAGTTTTTCGTTCATTTGTGGAAAACTTCGATTGGATTTCATGTGCATTATGTGTGCAAAAAATCACCTTGTGGATAAAGTTTAAAAGCCCACTTTCTTTCCACTTTTCAATCCACAGGTTTTGCACATGAAAAATGTTGAAATATAGGCATTTGAGGTAGTTTTTCTATTTTTACACAGGCTATAATAAGACGAATATGTTTTCCTTAACATCTTATTCTTTTTGTTGTTTATTCTGCCTTCGGGACCTGTCCTGAAGCAAAACCGCAACCTCTCCTCTCCTTTCAAAATGTGGAAAACTTTTAAAAACCTGAAAAACCCGAAAAAGGCAAGAACTGACGTCAATTTCGGGTGATTTTATGTAGCATTTTTGTAATTTTTCTGTATAATATAGAGTATGTATTTCGAAAAGAAATAAGGAGGAAAGTTAACGATGAAACTTGTAAGTTCAAGAGACAATCTGGTCGAAGCGATCTCGATCGTTCAGAAGGCAGTTTCAACTCGTTCTACCTTACCTATTTTAGATGGTATTTTAATTGAAGCCGCAGGCAATGGCGTAAAGCTTACGGGATATGATTTAGAGACAGGTATTGAAGCACTGGTAGATGCAGATGTTATGGAGGAAGGTTCCATTGTCATCCCTTCCAAAGTTTTCGGTGAGATCGTAAGAAAGCTCCCGGAAGCAGAGGTTTCCATTACATCCAACGAGAGAATGGTAATTGAGATCGTAAGTGGTTCTTCGAAGTTTGCGATCAATGGTATTTCTTCTGAAGGATTCCCGACGATCCCGGTCGTAGGCGATGAAAATAAGATCATACTGAACCAGGATATCCTGAGAAACATGATCAGCCAGACGATCTTTGCGATTTCTACAGATGAAGGAAGACCGATCCTCAATGGTTCTCTCTTCGAATCAGATGGAAAGAGCATCAATATGGTATCCATTGACGGTTTCCGTATGGCTCATAGAAAGCAGGAGATCGGTGAAGATCTTCCGGTCATGAAGTTCCTGATCCCCGGTAAGGCTTTGCACGAAGCTGCACGTATTCTGACAGGAAAAGATGCGGAAGTGGTTATTTATGCTTCCACGAACCATATTCTTTTCGATACCGGCAGATTCCGTATCGTTTCCAGACTGATCAATGGTGAGTTCCTGGATTATCACGCTATCGTACCGAAGAATTCTTCCACTACGATGATCGTTGATAAAAATGCAGTTCTTGATGCGGTAGAGCGTGCTTCCCTGATCATTCAGAAGGAAGACAGACGTTGCCCGGTTAACCTCTCCATGACAGATGAAGAGACTCTGGTGATTGCTTCCAGTACTGAGCTGGGTAATCTTCGTGAAGAAGTACACTGCCAGATCACCGGTGACCTGATCAGTGTGGATTTCAACCATAAGTACATTATGGAAGCTCTCCGCTCCATTGAGGACGATACAGTGAAGTTCCTTTTCTCCGGCGCAAATGGCCCGTCTGTGGTGGTTCCTGTAGAGGGAGAAGGATATACCTATCTGATCCTGCCGCTGCGTAAATAACCACCTTTCCGGCTGTTATAGATAATAAAGACAGCGAGAAAAAGGATACATCGGCATGTTTATTCGTTCTATCGAACTTCAAAACTTTAGAAATTACAGAAGGCTTGATCTTATGGTCGGGCCTTCTGTTAATGTTTTTTACGGGGAAAATGCACAGGGTAAGACGAATATTCTGGAGTCGATCTATGTTTGTACCTCGACCCATTCCCATAGGACCGCCAAAGATGCAGAAATGATCCTTCATGGAGAGCATGCCTATAAGGTCAAGCTGGAGATCACTTCTTCTTTTCATGCTTACGATGAGTCTGTTTCGGTCATGTATGAGGATGGATCCGGCGGATCTTCCTCATCTAAGAGGGCAAAAAAGACAGTTTTCCACGATGATGTTCCTTTTGAGAAAATTTCCGATTATTTCGGGATTTTTAACGCTGTTATATTTGCTCCGGAGGACCTGATGCTGATAAAAGAAGGCCCTTCTATCCGTAGAAAATACATTAATGTGCTTCTTTCTCAGGTAAAACCTTCGTATTACCATGAGCTTTCAAATTTTGTCCGCTATCTGATGAGCCGGAACCGGATCATTAAAAATGCCCGTACAAGTGGAAATAAGGTCTTTTCCGATAAGATCAGAGAAGAAATGTCGATCTGGCATGAACCTATGGCCAGATCTGCTGCCAAGATCATTCATGACCGTTACCTCTTCTCTCTTCGTATCGACCGGTTTGCCAAAGTCCATCATGAGAAGATCTCCCACGGACGGGAATCTCTTTACGTGAAATATAAGACATGTATTCCCGTCAATATGTTAGAAGAATTCGATGAGGAAGAAGTGGTGAAATATCTCATATCGAAATGGGATCACTCTGCAGAAGATGATTTCTACCGGGGAGGTACCGAATATGGTCCGCAAAGAGATGATCTTCAGATGTCTTTGGATGGAGACGGACTTCGTATGTTTGCCTCTCAGGGACAGCAGAGATCGGCAGCTCTTTCCATGAAACTTGCCGAACTGGATATCATGAGAGAAGAAATGAATGATTCCCCTGTTCTTCTTCTGGACGATGTTTTCGGCGAGCTGGATGCACAGAGAAGAAAATGTCTTCTTTCCGAGATTGGAGATGCCCAGATCTTTATTACTTGTACGGATAAATCATTTATTGAGCAGGAATTGGCCGATTCTTTGGAAAAAGCATCTAAAATCGCGTTTTTTGAGGTTGTTTCCGGCGATGTGATACGCAGGGAGAATAACTAAAAAACTACTCGTTTTCCGCCTTTTATGGTATAATATTTAGGTCTAAAAAGATATTAAAAAGGGGCATTTGGATGTTCGTTCATATCGGTGGAGAATATACGATTCTGGTTGATTCGGTGATCGGTCTGGTCAATCTGGAGACAGTACAGGCTTCCTCCTCGGATATGAAGGCCTTTCTTAAGATGCAGGAAGATGAGAATATCCTGGAGTATGTATCCGAAGAGATCCCCAGATCTCTGATCCTGACAGATGACCGGACATACGTCTCCCCTCTTTCGGTGGCAACGATATTAAAACGGGTCCAAAGTGGAGGATTATCTGCTTAAAATGCCTGTTTAACATTGTTACAGATCCGATGAAATCAGTAGTTTTCCCCTTTTTTCGGAAAATGGGAAAATCAGGAAGGAAAGAATAAAAAATGGACGACGAGAAGAATCTGCAGAATACTTCGGGCAATGAACAGCAGGGTCAGCCGGAGGGACAAAGAGAGTTCTACTATGAAGTACAGGAAGAGACAGATGGTCTGGTAAACCTGGCCTCTGATCCGCGTGCACTGACTGAGGATTATGCCGAGGATTCCCTTGAGGATCTGGAGCAGGCAACGCAGGGACAGGATGATTTCGATACGACCAACAAGAAGGAATATAATGAAGAAGATATTCAGGTCTTGGAGGGTCTGGAAGCCGTCCGTAAGCGTCCTGGCATGTATATCGGTGATACGACTCTCCGTGGTCTTCATCACCTCGTATACGAGATCGTGGCCAACTCTGTTGATGAGGCGCTGGCCGGCCGCTGCGATACGATCAAGGTGACTGTGAATACAGATGGTTCTGTAACAGTACAGGATAACGGTTCCGGTATTCCGGTCGGTATTCACCCGAAAATGGGTATTCCGACAGTTGAAGTGGTTCATACGGTACTTCATGCCGGCGGTAAGTTCGGCGGCGGCGCATACAGCGTTTCCGGCGGTCTCCATGGTGTAGGTGCTTCTGTTGTAAATGCACTGGCTTCCAAGATGGTCGTAGAGGTCCGTCGTGAAGGAAATATTTACCATATTGAATTTGAACGCGGTAAGACCACTTCTCCCCTGGAGATCGTAGGAAAGTGCGATGAGAACGATACCGGTACGACTACAGTATTCACACCGGATCCGGAGATTTTCCCGGATTGTCGTTTTGACTTCGATGCCATGATCACCCGTTATCGTGAAATGGCTTTCCTGAACCGTGAAATCACTATCATTCTCCGTGATGACAGAGCCGAAGAACCGGCGGACAAAGTACTCCATTACGATGGTGGTATTATCTCCTTCGTAGAGTATCTGAACCGCCACAGAGAGGCACTTCATAAGCCGCCGATCTATATTGCTCAGAGAAGCGGTGAATGCTTTGTTGAGGTAGCGATCCAGTATAACGATTCCTTTGCGGAAAATGTTTATTCTTATGCAAACAATATCGCTACAGTAGAAGGTGGTTCTCACCTCACCGGCTTTAAGAGTGCATTGACCAAGGTGATCAATGACTATGCCAGAAAGTATAAGTTCATCAAGGATTCTGATAGAAATCTCCAGGGTGAAGATACTCGTGAAGGTATTGGTGCCATCATCAGCGTTAAACTTCCGGAACCGCAGTTTGAAGGTCAAACAAAGTCAAAGTTGGGTAATGCTGAAATCCGTACCCTTGTTGAGACCGTCATGAGTGAGAAACTTGCCCAGTATCTGGAAGAGAATCCGAACGTGGCAAAGATCGTGATGGACAAGTGTCTGTCCGCTTCCCGTGCCCGTGAGGCCGCCAGAAAAGCCCGTGATATGACCAGAAGAAAGAGCGTTTTCGAGTCAAATGCTCTCCCTGGAAAGCTTGCTGACTGTCAGGAAAAAGATCCGACATTCTGTGAGATCTTTATCGTTGAGGGTGACTCGGCTGGTGGATCTGCAAAGCAGGGACGTGAAAGAAAATATCAGGCGATCCTCCCTCTCTGGGGTAAGATGCTGAATGTAGAAAAGGCCCGTATCGATAAGGTCTATGGAAATGAGAAACTGCAGCCTGTCGTTATGGCTCTTGGTGCCGGTATTGGTGATGATTTTGATCCGGAAAAACTTCGTTATCATAAGGTTATTATTATGGCCGATGCCGATGTTGACGGTTCTCATATCCGCACACTTCTTCTCACCTTCTTCTTCCGCTATTTGAGACCTCTCGTTGAACTTGGATATGCTTATATTGCATGCCCGCCTCTCTACCGTGTATATCAGGGTAACGAAGGTTACTATGCATACGACGATAAAGAAGTCGACGAAATTAAGCAGAAGACCGGATGGAAGGAACCAAAGATCCAGCGTTATAAGGGTCTTGGTGAGATGAGCTCTGAGCAGCTCTGGGAAACAACAATGAACCCGGCTACACGAAAACTCCTGAAAGTTACTATCGAAGATGCGCAGGCCGCTGATGAGGCAATGACTCTTCTCATGGGAGATCAGGTAGAACCTCGTAAGGAGTTCATCCAGGCCAATGCGAAGTTTGCTCAGCTGGATATGTAATCTAAATCTCATAACTGAAATGATTGGAAACTCCCTGTGTGAAAAGCACAGGGAGTTTTTTTAAAATGTTTCACGTGAAACATTCCATATCCAGATTTCATTCACACCCCAAACACATATACATGTTATCGTATGAATTTTCATATCAGAGTTTTTCATGATGAAATTTGATTTCGATTCATAGAATAACATTCAGTTTTATTTTTTATAATTCTCTTCAAAAAGTATTATTCTATAATTGAAATGAAACTATTAAAATTGAAAAAATAGAAATGTTTCACGTGAAACAATATGAATAATGATGATCAATTTCGACAATATTCAGTATTTCTATCTACAATTCGCGAAAAGTGTAAAGTAACTGTCATATCGGCACATACTTTTTTCTGATACTATAATCTTAACTAAAGATAAAGGAAGTTTGGATATGGCATACGTAATATCTATCGTAAATCAGAAAGGCGGTGTGGGAAAAACCACTACTGCTGTGAATCTTGGTGCATTTCTTGCTAAAAAACGCAAAAAAGTGTTAATTATCGATCTTGATCCGCAGGGAAACGCAACTAGCGGCTATGGATTTGAGAAAGCCTCTCTTGAAAACACAGTTTATGATCTTCTGGTAAATGAAGAAGATATTGCGAATGTAATTACAAATACAAACGTTAAAAATGTCGATATGTGTCCGACCAATATTAATTTGGCCGGCGCAGAAGTCGAATTGGTTTCTGCAATCAGTAGAGAAACTATTTTGAAAAGAGCTCTTGAGCCAGTTCTGGATAAGTATGATTACATTATTATCGATTGTCCGCCGTCCCTGGGACTACTAACTATTAATGCTTTAACTGCTTGCGAAGGTGTAATTGTTCCGATTCAGGGTGAATACTACGCTTTGGAAGGATTAGCACAGCTTGTTGATACGATCAACATGATCAAAAAGAAACTGAATCCGGTGATTGGAATTATGGGTGTGGTAATTACTATGCATGACCGTCGCACGCAGCTGACAAAGCAGGTCGTGGAGGAAGTGCAGAAGTACTTTGGAGATAAGGTATTTAAAACCTTTATTCCCCGAAATGTCCGTCTTGCCGAAGCCCCCAGTCACGGTCTGACGATCGATGAGTATGATGCAAAATCCAAGGGTTCGATTGCTTATCAGGCGCTGGCAAATGAAGTATTAAAGAGAACTAAATAAATATAGATAAACATCAATATATGAGGTGATACAATGGCAACAAAAAAGGGTTTGGGAAAGGGAATGAGTGCACTGCTTTCTGTAGACGGAATTCCGGAAACACAGAAAGATTCTGTTGTGGAATTAAAGATCAATGATATCTCTCCGAACAGTGATCAGCCGAGAAAAACTTTTAAAGAAGACGCGCTCCAGGAATTGGCGGATTCAATCAAGGAAAATGGTGTGATACAGCCGATTATCGTGTCTAAGAGAGGAACCGGATATCGCATTGTAGCAGGTGAGAGACGTTGGCGTGCATCACGTTTGGCCGGATTAAAGATGATTCCGGCAATTGTCCGTGATCTTACGGATCAGCAGACTATGGAGCAGGCTCTTATTGAGAATATCCAGAGACAGGATCTGAATCCTCTTGAAGAAGCATTTGCCATGGATAACCTGATGAAGGAGCATGGTCTGACACAGGAGGCTTTGGCAAAGAAACTGGGAAAGAGCAGACCATCCATTGCCAATACACTTCGTCTGATCAACATCGATGAATCCCTCCAGGATTTCATCCGAAACGGAGATCTTTCTGCCGGCCATGCCCGTGCACTTCTGGCCATTACGGATAAAGAAGAGCAGAAAAAGGCTGCGGATGTAGTCATGATTAAAGAGATGAGTGTACGTGAAACAGAGGAGTACGTTAAGAAGATTCTGAACGGTTCCACCTCCACACCTCGTAAAACGCGCGAGAAGGGGTCAAATGCGGTCGCTTTAGAGACAAAGAAGGTACAACACCAATTAGAGAAATACTTCGGTACAAAGGTCAAATTAAAGGTAAAAGACGAAGCCGTTGGAAAAGGCTCGATCGTTATAGAATACTACTCCTATGATGACCTGAGCAGATTATTAGAGATGATGGATAATTAAGTGCCATATATTCCACCTATGCGAGGGGACCTTCAGAAATGAAGGTCCCTTTGCTTTGGTTGACATCCCCATGCAAAGTTAGTAAAATTAGCAGGCGTAATAATGGAGCTGTATCGAAGCGGTCATAACGAGGCGGTCTTGAAAACCGTTTGCCCAAAAGGCACGTGGGTTCGAATCCCACCGGCTCCGCCAGTATAAGATCCTGGATACTCAGAGATGAGTGTTCAGGATTTTCTTTTTTTCTCGTTAGTGCAAACACCTCTACATAAGTGCAAAGAATGCACTTATGGTTGACAGAAAAGTGCAAATATTGCACTATATAATTAGAGGAGGTGCAATATGAGCGCTATTAAAGAACTAAGAAAAGAGCAGAATCTTACTCAGCAACAGGCAGCCGAGCTGATCGGTATTTCGATACGCTCTTTTAAGTCTTATGAGAACGATGAAGGTAAAGCGGGCACTCTCAAGTATAAATACATTCTGGACAAACTGAAAGAACTCAACCGTCTGGATGAAGATCATGGAATCTTATCGATAGATTCTATCACACAAAAATGCACGCAGGTATTTGATGAGTATCCGGTGCATTATTGTATTTTATTCGGATCCTATGCCAAGGGAAATGCAGGTGATTCCAGTGATGTAGATCTTTTGATATCGTCTGATGTCAAGGGTCTGAAGTTTTTCGGAATGGTCGAAAAACTCAGAGAGACTTTGCATAAGCGTGTGGATGTCTTGGATTTAGACCAGCTGAAAAACAATCTTGAATTAACAGATGAAATACTGAAGGATGGTATTCGAATCTATGCACAACGAGAAGAATGATCAATACTATATTGAAAAAATAAAAGCAGATCTTCTGTTCATCGCGAAGCATATGGAGAAGGTTGATATCCAGAGTCTTAAAGAAAACGAAGTACTTCAAGATTCGATGCTTTTCCGGA
>CADBGD010000044.1 GCA_902794115.1 Oscillospiraceae bacterium | reverse complement strand
GCCCTTATGGTGATACACATTCGCCATGACCGTCTCCCCGTTTTCGTCAGGAACACGGACACCCAGCGGAGCGCCGGCGTCATACGAGAGCACATCAGAATATTTGTCCGAGAAAACCGTGTAGCTGTAAATGCACATGGCGGATTCATACGAGATCCACAGAAGGCCGTCATTGCCATATTCTGCACCGGCACTGTCCTGCGCCAGCCATGCGCCATCTTCCTTCGGCATTTCGCGTCCGTACTCCGAGCCGAAATACTCCTTCGGATAGTTGTCATCCCAGCCGACGAGAACCAGCATATGCTGAAAATGTGCGGAGGAATACACCGTCTCCCCGTTCCATTCCAAATGCGAATCATCGTACACATAGAAATATCCATGGTTCTGGCCATTTCCGGCATCCGACTTCAATACCGCACAGACTGCCGCCTTATTGCGGATCAGTTCCTGTACTTCTTCCTTCGTCGCCACATTCTTAAGAAGCCCGGTTTCGACCCCGTTCATTTCAGTGATAAACGACTCTGAAAGGTATGCACATTCTGTCATCACGTAGTCCCCGATCCCGTTGGACAGTTCCCATGTCGCCACTTCCGTGCTGCCGCCGATATTTTTCTCGACGCCCGGATCTTTTGCGATCATTCCTTCTTCTTTCGATGCACCGTATGTTCCTAATACGATGTCCTCCACCTGAAACGGTACTTCCTTCCCCGTTCCGATCAGCGAAGCAGAACGTGCCGAAGTCAGGATCGCGTGCGCCCAGCAGTTCCCGGCGGTTCCCTGATTCATCACTTCCGTACCCGCACCGTTTTCACTCTGGGCATAGTAGCCCTTCTTGCCGTGTACGTAGTCGCCTTTTTTCTTGCATCCGGCAAAAGCACTTCCGCCGATCGTCATTCCCAGGATCAATGCGAAGCTTACGCCCCGCCGTAATGTGTTTTTCTCCATCTGATGTCTCCCTTGTTTCTGTCTTTTATTTGCGTCTTACTCTTTATTTTTCATTTTTCGCTTTTATGCACGATCAGCCGGTCCAGATGCCCGACATTCTGATGAAGCCCGTCTTCCAGTTTTTCCTCGATCACATCTTTGCAGGAGCTGGCGATAGTGCGGATGGCACCGTTTTTCTCCACCTCTTCGATATCCAGATCGAAAGAATCTTTCATATTCAGGAAGTGATAATGCTGAAGGCCCATTACGAATACCCGGTCATCCGCGACCGGCTCGCCTTTAAAAAGTAATTTCGTCAGTTCTTTTTTCTCCTGATCGTACTCGATCGTAAGGCCCGATGATATCTGATAGAACTCCGTATGCACCCCGGAAAATGCATCGTCACGAAGCATGTGAAGAAGTGCATGCCGAAGCTGTGCTCCCGTCCAGTAAAGAAGATGCGCCGAATCATCGAAAGGAAAACACATATCGAAATCGCCTTTCGTGACAATCGGGCCCAGTTGCTCGACACGGATGGATCCGGATGCCAGAAGAAAGATCTCCACACCCAGCGCATCCCGCATAATGTCGGAAAACAGGTCTCCCAGCTCCGTCTCCTGATACCGGGACGGATGATGCAGCGGCCGCACGAATTTCGTCAGGATCTTTCCGTATTTCGCATCCGTCTGGGACTTATATTCTGAAAGCAGAGCTTCCATACCCGGATCTCGAGGACAGGTCTCATCGTTGATCGGAACCGGCTTCCAGGAATAATCGCAAAGACGGTCATTTTCAATATCGATCAGAAGGTCGAATCTTCCGATCTGATCTGTGCCGGTACCGGCCTGCACGATAGGGATCCCGTTTACCACCGCAGGTTCTTCAAGGAATGTATGAGAATGCCCGCCGATGATCAGATCCACGCCCCAGGAAGGATCCAAAAGCGTGGCAAGATGCTTATCTTCTTCAAATCCGATATGGGTCAGAAGCACGGTGCAGTCGATGTCGATGGCATTATACGTATTACAGATTCGGCCCACTTCTTTGGCCGCATCTTCCAGCGTGATAAAGGTGCCGATGAGATTATCTTTCTTAAATTCCGCCAGCGTCATTTCCGTCAGGATCCCGATGAAAAGGATCTTCATGCCGTCGATCTCGATCACCTTGCAGGGCTGGAAAAGCCGCTTGTGGTTCATTTTCAGATAGAGATTAGCGTTAATGATCGGAAAGTCCGCACATTTTTCCAGAAATAAAAGATGGGCAATACCGTAGTCGATCTCGTGATTTCCGATAGTGACCACATCCGGCGCCAGCATATTCATCAGCTGGATGGTCGACACGCCTTTATATTCCGTATCGATCACGGAACCGCGGAACATATCGCCGGCAATGGCATAAAGCACATTTTCTTCTTCCTGACGCACCTTATCGAGATAGCCGGACAGTAAAGACACGCCGCCCACGAGGCGCTCGTCTTTTTCCTCCGCCATAAAGTCACCGTGCATATCGTTGGAATGCAAAAGTGTGAGTTTTCTAAAATTGGTCATTCCCCAGGACTCCCGTTTTTCTTATGTTCCGTAGTGGCATTTACCATACCATCATCAGAATATAAGAAGATGTCTTTCCGGAAAACCCGAGAAAATCCACTCCTTTCGGGGAGAAAATCCACCATCAGGCGGCCTTGACCACTTCCCAGACGTTCTCTTCCTCTGTATCTTCCACCAGGATCAGATTATTTCTTAAAAGAGCG
Source organism: Oscillospiraceae bacterium (assembly GCA_902794115.1). Lineage (GTDB taxonomy): Bacteria > Bacillota > Clostridia > Saccharofermentanales > Saccharofermentanaceae > Scatonaster. The sequence goes on along the minus strand of CADBGD010000044.1, from coordinate 14,082 downwards.
AACCACAGTACGAACTGGGATACTGCGACCATGATCGAACCCGGCAGGCTCTTTACGACCACATAGAAGCTGGCACCAACACCCAGTGCGATCAGAAGAGCTTTCAGCCAGGCAAGGCGGCATGTCTTCTTCTGAAGTCTCGGTGTTTTCTTTCCCATAAAGAAACCGTTTTCCATCTGTGCATAATACACCAGCATAGCGATCTGGCGCTTCATATCTTTTTCGATCAGAAGGAGGTCTTCAGAGGAGATCACAGAAGAAATATACGCATGCTTGCACTCGAAGCTCTTTTCTCTTTTATCCACGATAAAAAGAGCACGGATCTTTTTCTTGTCGGAATAGGCAAAGACGGCTCCGCCTTCCAGAAGAGCGCGCTGGCCCAGAGCGATCATGGCGTCAACGCTTTTTCCTTCGATCTCGATGCGATCCGAAAAATCCTCTCTGGCGATGGCTCTTTTACTGATGCTCTTAAAAGTATAATTCTTTACGATCTGCTCGTAGACGGCCTGGCTCTGCGCCTTGATTCTCTTCGCCTCATCGAGTTCATTCGAATGAATATTTACTTCGCTGATTCTCTTCATCGTGTTTTTCATTTTTCTTCGCTCCTCGTTCCTTCGATGGTTTTATCTTAACGAACGAAAATAAAGATGACGTCTAGAGAATCTAAAGAAAGAGTTAAGATTGGAAAGCCAATTCTTATGAAATTATAATCGGGGCATTTTCCGGCCTTCTGTGTCGATGCCGATGGAAGAAAGGATCTTTATGCCCATCTGAAAGATCATTTTGCAAGCGTCTTTCTTCGGCATACGAAAGTTATCCCAGATCATCATGGTGGCCAGGCCATGGGTATAAATGACCGTATCCTGCACCGCCTGGCCGATCACTTTCTTCGGGATCTTCGGGTAGGCCTGGCTCAGCATCTCCGCCGCCATATGATCCATCTGCATGGTAAAAATACTGCTGTCGCCCAAGACATCTGCGCCTACGGCAGATCTCGGATCGTCCATATGCATAAAGCGGAAGACATGAGGGTGATCACAGGCAATGGAAATATAATGCACGCCGGTAGCAAAGAACGCATCCAGGGGATCTTTTCCTTCCATTTCTTTCCCGATACTTCCCCAGCACTGTTCTCCTGCATAGGAAAGAAGGGCTTTCCGTAGTTCCAGCATGCTGCCGAAATGCCACGAGATGGGCTGGGTGGAGCAGCCGAGTTTTTCCGCGATGGGCTTAATGCCGACCGCACTGATCCCTTCTTCATCCAGGATACTGTATGCGGCGGAAAGGATCATTTCCCGGCTGATCTTTGCTTTTCTTCCCATGTCGTCTTCCTTCCCGAAGTATTCACCGGAGCTGCATCCGAAGGTGCATTTCCCGGCGTTATGTTTCATATGGCCGGTCTTTTAATGACTTAGTGCAGCCCCATTCCTTCGCCGCCTTATCAAAAGATTTTTTGGCAAAGGTCTTAAACATCAGTCCCACCATGACCCGGACCCATCCCGGAAACTGCTCGGGACCGGTGAATTTCTTACATTCTTCCGAAAAGAAATTTCCTTCTTCTCCGTAGATCTGTCCCATTCTCTGATACGGCAGGACCATTTTTTCGCGGTCTTTTTCTTCCACCAATCTTATACCAAAATTGTTTCCTTTTACAAGAGTGCCGCCATATTCACAGCCCAGTTTTCCGGAAAGGATCGAAAGATATTCTTCCCCGCACCGGAGCTGGCATCCCTCGGCAAATCCGCTTTGAAGAAGAAACGAAAGTACCGGTTTTTTGGAAAAGGCACTGTCCGTTTCACTTCCTTCTGTTACCTTTCTTTCTCCCGCGAACTCATCTTTCGCCGGCACCGGAAGCGTCTCCAGAAACTCCAGAAGAAGTCCCGGGATGCATTCCACGAAAAGAGGAAGCGCGATCAAAATATGATCGAAATGATAAAACTTTTCTCTTATCTCCTCCCACTGTTTTCTGTCCGAGATCTCATAAAGTTCTCCGGTGCTGCCGGAATCTTTCATGCCGGAAATGATCTTTTCCAGGATCTTATCCGTATTACTATATTTCTTTACACGGGGACTTCCGTTAATGATCAGTGCATGCATGTGACCGCCTCCTTGATTTCCTCTTTTGAGAACACGCCAAGTGAGCGGGATTCAAAATTCAGCGCCGCCCGGCCGTTCCATCTTTCCAGATATGCCTTCTCCGCCTCTCCCGAGTAGATCAGGCCGAAATCCATCTTCTGCTTATACCTTCTGTAGTGCCGCATCTGCTTTCCTTTAAAATGCAGATACATAGTGGCAAGGGGCAGTATCCGGTCATAGATATTCTTTCCTTTATGATCCATAAAGCCTAATGCCGTGCCGGAAATGACCCACAACTGATCAGCATGGACCATCTTCTTTAAGATCTCCTCATAGTCGTCCCTGATGGAGCAGATCCCCGGCGTTTTGAGCCAGCAGTAGTTGCAGCCGATGCAGGGAGAAATTCTGCTTTCCCCTGCCTCCACGATCTCATATACGTTATTTCCTTTTTTATTCTTCTGCTCTTTTTTCGCATCCGCTCCGGCATCTGAAAACCCGTTCTGCTCAAGCGCAGCATGGAGGTTTTCCGTAATCGTCCGATCCGTTGTGGTATTCACGATCAGAATCATTTTCCTCACCTGATCCTTTCTTCTTTTCAAATTCTGCTTTGTCCGTTGTTTTCTTCGGTGTTTTTTTCGTCGGTTTCGATTTTATGTAAATGCGTTTATATAAACACGTTTATATTATATCCGGAAAAGCCACTTGTCAACTCTTCTTTTCAAAAAAAGAACCTCTGCCGGTTTTCCCGACAGAGGCTGCTTTCTGTGTATTCGTTTTTTCAATGCTTCTTTATGTCTTTATGTAAGAAAGCATCTATCCTAGTCCAGATCTGACTTAGGCGTTCGGTGTCTCATCCTTCTTGCTCTTCTTAACAGCTACGATGATCACTGCGACCACTGCGCCAACGACCAGAACACCACCGCCGATAATAACGATCAGGAGCCATGTGGGCATGCCGTCATCAGAACTCTTCTTGGACTTCTTCGAAGATTTTTTCTTGCTGCCCTTCTTATCGGAATCATCCTCATCCTCGTCATCATCATCGTCTTTATCTTTCTTACCCTTCTTCGAGCCCTTATCGTCATCGTCGTCATCGTCATCTTTGGACGAACCATCGAGAGTAAACTCTGCGCGCATCGGATCCTTCATGGTGGTAATATCCCAGGTGAGAGAACAACCGTCATCGGAAGTCTTGGTGGCATTATCTTTCAGCGCGGCATTGGGAAGATTCAACGTAAATCTCATGAAGCCGCCATACTGGGAAAGAGAAGCCGAATCAGCTCCGCTGCTGCTCATTGAACTCATGCTGGAAGACATGTCCCATTCCAGTTTATAGGTATCGCCATCTTTCGTAATGGTGAAATTACCCATATCCATTCCGGCTTCTTTCATCTTATCCAGTTCTTCCTGGAATTTGTCGATGGGAATATCATGCTTTTCGATCCGGAATCCGACATAATTCTGGCCATTGGTATTCGTCTGATAATCCGTGATATCCCATCCGTCTTTTCCCAGTGCGTCCTTGATCGCGTCGAGAGACTGGGTCATATCCATGCTCGAATCATCCGAATCGCCACCCAGATCAGACAGATCTATGACCGCGTACAGAAGACCGAAGTCCATCGTTCCGTCATCATTTACCTCCGCATGGGCTTCATACTGAATGCATCCGCAAAGTCCCATAAGAAAAGACAGGACCAACACGACTACCGCTCCCCGTTTCAAGAAAAAAGATTTCTTACTCATTTTCCCTTCTCCTTTTCGATATGAATTTGGTTTCCCGTTTTTTGAAGACCGATCCCGCTAACGGAAAAGATCCCCCAATATCGGTTTCATTGTATCAGACCCGGCCGGTGTTTTTTTCTGTTTCTTCGGCAAAAACACTGCATCTATTTTTTCTTTTCCGTTTCACTTGCCGGATCTATGCTTCATATCCAGCCTGATCTTAGTATCGGTCTATGCTGAATATACGGCCTGATCTCAATATCCCAGATCTTCGTTGACGAGGATCACATGGATCCGTCCCGCATGACGGGAGTAACGGGTGATCAGGAACTGACAGCAGATGGTATCTGCGGATTTACAGTTCATGCAGCTTCCGGTCTGGGTGCACGGTGTCTTCAGGCCGAAGCGCTGGGCGTTAATGGGAGAAGCCACATTTCTGGCCCGCTTCATGGCATGGTCCACGTCCTTACAGACCTTGTTCATGCCCACGATAAAAAGCACATGTTTCGGTCCCTGGGCGATGGCGGAAACACGGTTGGCATTTCCGTCGATATTGACCATCACTCCGTCTTCGGTCATGGCATTACAGCTGGAAAGGAAAAAGTCGGCATCATAGGCAAGAAGCATCGCCTTCCGCTTATCTTCATAAGCATCCCGGTCGATGAAATCGTAGTTTCCATTCTTCAATGCCTCAGAAAGGCCGATCGCATGTACGCTCATGGACCCGCCCATGGAGATGGAAGAACCTTCCGGGATCAGGGCCAGTGCTTTTTCCAGCGCTTCTTCCTTCGTCTCGGCAAAATCTGCTTCCATATTTCGGGAGCGAAGGCCCTCGATCACTTTCTTTGCTAAAAGCGCATTTCTCTTTTTCGTCATCTCTTCCATTGCTGTTCCTCCTTATGTCTGTGTCAAAAAGATCTTCACCTCACGGCAGGAATGGGCCATGCCGTATGCGTATGCTTTCGAGGCACGCACGTGCTCGAAGAAATCTCCTCTTACCCGGTCGCTGTTGGTGGATTCGAAGAGCCGGTAATTTTCTTTATTGGGTTCATATACAAGTTCCATGCAAAGCTGGAAATACTCGCCTTCCCCGTCCGGGTACTGGCGGGATAAACTGATGGAAAAACCATCGCCGGTCAGATGGAAAGTGCCGACCTCGAAAAACAGAAGATCCGATTCATCCTCCCAGGCCTCTTCTCCGTTCTCCTGTCGTGCCGCAAGTTCGTCCTTAATATCCCCGCACATCTCTTCAAATGCCGCGACACAATCTTCCAGGGAACTGTCATTACCGACTTTCTCCCGAAGTTCTTTTTCCCACATCCGGCCGCGGATGCTTCTGGGATTTTCCGGATCATAGTAGAGCTTCGGCTCCCCGTTTTCCTTCTCCGCTAAAGGATATTCCCGGTTTTTGACCCGCCGCATATGGAAAAACAGTTTAAAGGATTCAATGATGGAGGCAATGATGTCAAAGGCAACAAAGGCAACAAATAGCGGGAAGAAGAAATCGTTGAAGATACTTAGGAACAGGAAAGTGAACGCAAGAGCCAGAGACCACCCGAAACGGATGATCATGCAAAAGAAAAAATGCACTACGGCGACCTTGATGTAGACCTTGTCCATACGTCCCCCTTAAACGAAGAAGTCCGGTCAGATTCCTAATTCAAACTTCAGCTGCGGCTCCATAGGCGAATAATTCACCATTTCGAAGTCTTCCACGGCGATATCCGTGATCGCACAACCCGGATCCTTATGAAGGATCAGCATGGGACATCCGTTCCCTTCTTTACTTCCTTCTGCTCCACTCGGATCTGCGACCCCGGCGGCCACCTTTTTCGCCAGCGTCTCCGCCGACTCTTTTTCTTCCGCGCGGCGCAGAAGCTCGTGGGCATTTTCGATATGGCGGTCATAGATCTGCTCATTGGCCACAAAATGGGTAAAGACACCGGCCTCATATCCGGTTACCCGGGAGATCATAAGAAGCAGTGCCGCATACTGGATCTCGTTGATGCCGCCGGCTCCGGATGCAGTCAGCATATCGCCGGATCTCTGGATCATGCACATATCCAGGTATTTACCGCGGACATTCCAGATCGTCAGAAAAGCACAAGGTGCCAGACCCGGCGTCTCCCGAAGGTCTGTCTCCTGCCACAGCGACATGATCTTTCTTCTGCCGTACGGATCAATTTTAATATTCTCGATGAGCTTATTGACCAGATCATAGCGCTTGACGGTGGCACCGTAACGCTGACCGATGGTGCCATCTCCGATATCCCAGGGCGTCCACCAGGTCACCTTCATCGCTTCCATCTCGGAAAGCACATTGGTGGGATGCGGATAGATCGTAAAGATCTCCCGGATACCGGTCTTCCAGGCCTGCTTACGAAGAGTGCAGATCGGAAATTCTCCTTTACTGAGATCATATTTACGCATCACGTGATTCACGCTGATGGTATGGGCCGGTGTCCCGTCCTCATACTTCGGCCGGGGATCTATATCTTTATAGCCGTTTTCCAGAATATTCTTAATATCCGAAACCAGATATCTGTCCGCTGTTGTCATGGTCATGTTCCTCACTTACTTCTCCACCCGGTGGAGAAATCTTACCCTTCTATTATACCAGACAGAACCGAAGTCGAATCATTTTTGCATGGGGGACAGATTCAGGAACAGACCGGACAGAGCCGGATCCGGATCAGAAGATCCTTTCTTTCTTCTTCCTCAGAACGGGAAAGAAGCTCTGCGGAGATCGTTCCTCCGTTTTCACTGATCAGATTTCTTGCAATGGAAAGGCCGACACCCGTAGACTCCTTCCCGTCATTTACAGTGAAATACTTATCAAACATTTTCGAAACCATGACAGGGGTCAGTTCCACCGTCGGATTTTCCGTGATCACTGTTCCATCTGAAAGAACGGTCACAGAAAGAGCCCCGTCAGCGTACTTGGCGGCATTACTGAAAAGATTGTCGAAGATCCGCATGGCTGTTTTCCGGTTATAAGAGATCCATACCGGCTCCTCCGGGAAATGCATCTCCGGAACGAGATTCTTCTTCTGAAACTCGTTATAAAACGAAAGAAGGCTGTCCTCGATCACTCGTTTCAGATCAAGCTTTTCTACCTCAAGCGAAGACTGATACTGCGGATCCTGGGAAACCGAATATTTGAAAAGTTCTTCCGTCATCTCCCGAAGTTCATTCGTCCGTTCCCGGATCCGGGAAATATACTCTTTCCGCTCTTCGGAAGAGGCATCCTCTTCCAGAAGATTTACATAGGAGTGGATCGCGGTAAGCGGCGTCCTAAGGTCATGGGAGATCGCGGTAATATTCTTTCGAAGATCTTTATCCCCCACAACCAGTTTCTGCCGTTCTTCCGAAAGTTCCGAAAGAGAACGTTCCAAGGATTCCGAAAGTGCCCTTGCCTCTTTATCCGAAGAAGTCAATCGCATGGCCGAAGAGGTTTTTCCGTCGATCCGGTCTTTTACCTGCTGCCTGATCTCTTTCATTGCGCGCCGCAGAAGCACCACTTTATAAAGCAGGAAAAGAGCGGCTATCGCTAAAAAGATGATAATCGAGATCAGGATCGGCATAAGTCAGGTAATATTCCTTTTTTTCGCTATTATACACCCGCCTGATATCACAACGGCGATATAGAAAAGAGAAAGTATGCTTTCAGAAAGGAGAACGCCGTCACGGACAAGGGGATAATATCCATACTGCGGCAGCATGTAGCACGTGGTGAAAGCATTGCTCTTCATAAGAAACCTCAGCACATTGCAATAGGTGTCGCCCATATAATCGGGGTTCGGCCGGCTGCTATCCAGCAGGTCGATCCTCTGACCGTCATCGATACAGATCATTCTTTCGTCCATCCCGCTGATATCAAGGTATGTCCGTTCCTTCACCTCATATTCCTTATCTCCGAACTGCCAATAAACAGCACTCACCTTTCCCGGATCCGACGCAAATTCATCCGAATCAGATTCATATCTAATACGGCTCCCGGAAGATAGATAAGGAGCTGCGGATTCCGAATTGAGTTTTCCATGTATCATCGCCGGGAATACATATACGAAAAGGATCATCAGACACATCCCCAGGATCAGCGTGAGCATCGGATTCTGTGACAGGAATAAGAGTGTAAGAGAGATGGCTGACATCAATATCAGAAGCAGAAACAATCCGGCAAGGACAGAAAGATAGGAAGGCCAGTATATGATCATATGAAATCCCATTGCCAGATTTCCCAAAATGGCAGTAATGGCGTATATGCCCGTAAAAACACTGAGAAAACAGAGACTGATCACCAAGGAAGATAAAAAGACCTTCGTTTTCGAGATCCCCGCCACAACCAGATTACGGATCACCCCGTCTTTAAAAAGCCGGCCGCAGTATGCACACTGATAGATCAGCAGCGCAAAAAACAGGACCATCTCCGATTCGAAAGCAAACCCGGAAACATGCGAACTGTTAGAAATTGAAGCCTCTCCGTATTTTGGCGTTTCCCTGGTAAAATCAAACAAATTGTTATTCTGCGCCACCAGATACGGGTCCTCTTCTTCATACTTGACCATATATTCTTTTTCGGACCAATCTTTATGCATGGAGTGATTTTTAAAAGACTCCATGTTCATCGAACATATACCCAGACTCAAAAGCGCAACGATCACGAGCATAAAGTAAAACAGACGGTCATGAAACAAAGTATAGAAAAATGTTTTCAAACATCGTGTCATATCATCCCTCCAAAAGATTGATGTAGTAGCCTTCCAGACTGGTGTCATTTTCCGTGAATTCCAGAAGATCCACACCGCACTCTTTGCCAAGCCCGGCAAGTTTTAAAAGCGTGATCTTCGATTCGATCCGAAGCTTCGTATTACTTTGGACAGTATATCGGATCCCTTCCAGATCCAGTCTTCGGATGACTTTCTCCACATCTGAAAATACAGCCGTATAGGAGTGGGTAGAATCACTGAGGATATCCAGGGAGGAGACTTCTTTAATGATTCTCCCTTTATCGATAAAGGCATAGTCAGTGGCGATTTTTGACAGTTCATCGAGAAGGTGGCTGGATATGATCAATGTGGTTCCTTTCTGCCGGTTGATCGTAAGAAAGATCTCCCGCATCTCGATGATCCCCTGGGGATCCAGTCCGTTGATCGGTTCATCCAGAAGAATAATATCCGGCTCTCCTGAAAGTGCGATGGCGATGCCAAGGCGCTGCCTCATGCCCAGTGAAAACTTGCTGACCGTTTTATTCCCGGCATCGGAAAGCCCGACCATGTCAAGGATTTCCGGGATCTTATCATAAGACGTAAGACCCATCGAGATGAAATGCGCCCGAAGATTCTGATACGCTGTCAGATCGTTATATAAAGCAGGCGTGTTGATCAGCGCGCCGATCCGGTTTTTCCCGAGTGAAAAACTTCCGGACGTGGGTTCCTGAAGACCGGCGATAATACGCATAAGAGTGGTTTTGCCGGCGCCGTTTTTACCGATCAGGCCATAGATCGATCCCTTTGGGATATGAAGAGAAATGTCCTTCAGGACCTGGTGTTTTCCGTAGGATTTGCATATCTGCTGCAAAGTGAGAATCGGTTCCATATTTTCTTCCTCCTATGGTTTGAGGATAAAACACTTCACCGGGAAATGGTAGTTAAGAAACAGTTAATGCATTTTCAGTCACGGCTCCCCGATCACAGAAAGCTTAAAGCCGATCCCCCAGACCGCCTCCACTTCCACATTCGAACCGGCATTTTTCAGTTTCCGCCGTAAATTACTTAAGTGCACTTTCAGAGAATCTTCCACAAGGTCCGGTGTATCTTCCTTTGCCAGGTCGATCAGTTCACCTCGTGACACGACACGATCCGAATTCTGTATCAGCGCTTTCATGATCGCATATTCCGTCGGAGTGAATTTCACTGCTTCCTCATTCGCTTTGATCACGTGATCGGCTTCTTCCAATGTCAGATTTCCGATGGAAATGCCACTGTTTTTTCTTTTAAAGCGAAGCGCCACTTCGATTCGGGCCAGAAGCTCTTCCTCATCAAAGGGCTTCGTAATATAATCCACGCAGCCTCTTGTCAGAAGATCGACCTTATCCGTCACCTGGGAACGGGCCGACACGGCAATCACCGGTATTCCCTCCCCGACACGGGTAAGGAGCGCCTCACCGGTTGTATCCGGAAGCATCAGATCCATCAATATCAGATCCGGTTTTTCCGAAATAAATGGCAGCGCCGTTTTTCCATCCATGGCGGATCTGACCCCGTAGCCTGCCTTATTCAAAAGCCCACACAGGATCTTATTTATGTCTTTATCGTCTTCGATCACCAGAATATCCGGCATAGTTCCTCCACTATTATCAGAGATTTGCACCATCACAAAACATCAGATGTGGAAGCACTTCTGGACATTATGGTATTCGCCAAGCACCAGAAGTGTCACAGCACTGGACAGCATGGTCTCCGGTGTGATGTTCATATTCATCTTGCCGTTACTCTTTACTGCCATGATGTTGATATTGAATTTCTTACGGATGTTGATACTTCCGACAGTCTCTCCGATCCAGCTTTTCGGTACTTCCACCTCAAAGATGGCGTGGGTGTTATCCAGTTCGATATAGTCCAGAATGTGGTCCGAACTATAGCGGATAGCCGTCCACTTCGCCATCTGCTTTTCGGGATATACCACTTCATCTGCGCCGTTTCGTAAAAGGAACTTTTCCTGCACGCCGCGTTCTGCACGGGAGATGACTTTCACGGCGCCCATTTCCTTAAGAAGGGATGTGGTCTCCAGAGAGCTCTGAAAATTATTTCCGATCGCCACGATACAAAGATCGAAATTTGACACACCCAGACCATGGATAAATTCCGGATTGGTGCTGTCGCCGATCTGGGCACTGGTGACGAACTGCAGCGAATCGTTGACTCTTTCTTCCCGTATATCGATAGCCATAACTTCATGACCCATATCGTAAAGCTGCTGCGCTACGTGCTTTCCGAAGCGTCCCAGTCCGATCAGTAAAACAGATTTCATTTGCTGTCTCCTCCTATTGTTTCATGCTGTCCGGTTTCCCGGTCACGTTTTCATTCTACTTAAAAAGCTTTTCTCCTATGCTTTTTATCCCACAGTAATGCGCTCTGTTGGAAGTTTGGAAACCGTGGGGTGCTTCCCGGAGATCGCAGCAAAGATCATGGTCAGACCACCGACACGTCCCAGGAACATGAGGATCATCAGGATCACAAGTGACGGTGCCGAAAGTCCCGGCGTGATCCCCTGAGAAAGTCCCACCGTACCGACTGCGGAAGCGGTCTCGAAAAGGCAGGTGCCGATCGGCAGATCTTCAATGGTAGAGATCACAAGGCCACCCACACTAAAGAGCATAGCATAAAGCATCAATATCGTAGCCGCATACCGCACTACCTGATTTTCCACCCGTCGTCCGAACATATGCGGTTCTTCCTGACGACGGAAAACAGAGATCATGTTGGAAAAAAGGACAGCCACCGTTGTGGTCTTCATACCGCCGGCCGTAGATCCGGGAGATCCACCGATCAGCATCAGGGTGACCATCAAAGTCTTTCCGATGCCGCTTAATGCCGGAAGATCATAGGTATTAAAACCCGCCGTTCTCGGTGTCACCGACTGAAACAACGAAGATAAAACTCTTTCCTTCATCGGAAGTGCCGAAAGGTCATGGAAAAAGTAGAAAACAGCCGGAACCAGGACCAGAAATCCGGTCATAGTGAAAATGACTTTACTTTGCATCCGGTACCGCTTGAAATGCAGCTTGTGGGTATATACGTCTTCCCACGTAAGAAATCCCAATCCGCCGATCATGATCAGAAGCATAATGACTACATTGATCAGTACATTTCCCTGATAGGAAGTCAGCGAGGAATATTCCGTCCCGGCTCTTCCCATAATGTCGAATCCGGCATTACAGAATGCCGAAATAGAATGGAAAAAGGCCATAAAGACACCGATTGGCCCATGGTCCTTGATAAAGACCGGCATCATGATAAGTGCGCCGCAAAGTTCAAACAGAAAAGTGGCTTTCAATATGAAGCCGGTAAGTCTTACGATCCCGCCTACTTTCGGAGCGGAGATCGCTTCCTGCATGGTGCTTCGCTGTAAAAGAGAGATCTTTCTTCCGGAAAGAAGTGCAAAAGACGCGGCCACAGTAATGACCCCCAGACCGCCGATCTGGATAAGAAGGAGGATGACCGACTGGCCGAAAGCCGACCAGTAAGAGCCGGTATCATGGACTACAAGTCCCGTTACACACACAGAAGATGTGGAAGTAAAAAGTGCTTCATGAAAAGGAGTGATATTTCCTTCAGAAGAACTTATAGGCAGCATCAATATCAATGCTCCCGCAAGTACCACTGCCGCAAATCCTAAGATGATCGTCTGAAATGGTGTCAGCTTTTTCTTTCGAAAAAAGCTCGGCATAAAATACCCTCCCTCTTTTATTTCTTATCTCCACTTTATCACTTTATCGAAAGAATAGTAAAGACAATATAAGAAGATCGCGCTTCATATTGAGACAGTATAAAGATTTTCTCTGATCAGATGGGGAAATTCATTGCGGCAAGGATCATAAGTCCAAATCCTCCTGCCATCATGGCAAAGGAGATTCCGCCCGCAATGGCGAAGCGGTAAGCCTTATGATTTTTCCGATCAAGAAACATCATGGCAAGGACCAGAAAGATCGGCGCGGCAAATCCCAGAAACATGTAAGATCCGAAAAGTGTAAGACCGTCCCAGTTCATGATATCCTCAGTTGCTTTTGCCGTATCCGCCGCGTTGTTTCCTAAAAATCCAATGGTCACAGATGCAAAGTTATTCATAAAATGAAGAAGCATCGGAAGAAGAATATTATTTTTCTTCACCATCAGATAGGAAAGCATCCCGCCCAGCACAGCCGTATTGAGGAAGCGTAAAGGAGACATGTGCATGATACCGAAAAACAGTCCCATAATGAGAACGATGACCCAGTCTTTCTTGATAGGCCGTAAATGCGACAGCACGCAGCCTCTTTCCATGGCCTCTTCACAGATCGCAGGAAGCACCGAGACGACCAGCACCAGAAGCGGATAATTCATGGAACCATAGATCACTTCAGATAAGCCCGAGATCTCCGAACGGAAGGACTTGGGTAAAATGAAAAGCGTGATGCCCATGGCCACCATGCTGAACAGAAAACCCGCGATCGCAAGAAACAGAACCCCGAAGAAATCACTTGACGTGATCTTCTTTACGGGAAACATCTCTTTTAGCTTTACTCTCCGGATCAGGCAGTAAAGAACAGAGACCAGAAGGAACATCAACTCGGAACTCACAAGTCCCCAATTGCCCCAGTTTCTCTGCATATAGGCTCCGGCTGTCAAAAACAGGCCCAGAAACACCGCCTGCATCACAAATCCCATCCAAGGGCGAAGTTTTTTCGGATCACTTAACTGTTCCAAGTCTTTCTCCTTTATCGTTTCCGTTTCTTCCGTATCTCTTTTCTGATCGCGGCCATTTCTTTTTTTGCCCCATTATACCACGTGTGGAAAGTATGCTATACTTTAGGCTGGCATTGGGAAAAAGGAGTAGATATGAAACGAAACCGAATCATCGCAGGGCTTCTTGCACTTGCGGTCCTGATGCCGGCATGTAAGAAAAAAGAAAAAGACCCTTCTTCTGAAAAGTCTTCCGATATTTCCAGAACAACCGAAACAAGCGAATCTGACGATACAGAGGAGGATTCCTCCTCTTCGGCAGTGGATTTCCAAAAGCCGGATAAGGATACGATCAGCGAGATCGCCCAAAGATTGGATACCGATCCGGGAAACTACCTTCGTGTCATGCTGAATCCCCGTGGCGAGTATGATTTCGATCTTCCTTCCAACGTAAATGCACCGCAGTCTTTGATCTTCGAGTTCCAGGCCCTGGAGGATCCGTCTCTTACCAAAACGCAGCTCGATCTTTCCTGGTATGATCAGGACCTGTTCGAAGCCCTTCTGGAAGAAGCTTTTGAACGGATAGAAAAAGATGAAAAACTCGTTTCCGAGATCAACGCCACCCTGGAAAGGTATAGCAGAAGCGATACGACCATGGAATATGTCCGGATCGTCCTGACCCCGAATACCGGCCGTTCCGCCTACTGCACGGTCTTCGCTTTTAACGATAACGAGGAGTTTTTTAAAGAAGGCTTTTTCATAGCACTGGACGGGGAATCCCCGGTCGTGAACTTTACTTCGGTCAATGCCGGATTTGCTTCTCCCCTTTCCTCTTTTG
>CADBGD010000043.1 GCA_902794115.1 Oscillospiraceae bacterium | reverse complement strand
GATATACTTACACAAAATACGAGAATATCTGCCAGCTCATGCAGAAGGCCGGCGCCCGCGCTGAGTTCTCTTCTCCTTATGTAGCACCCAATCCGCAGACACTGGATGCGATCCTCGACCGGGTCAAAAATCTGTGCGCGGAACCCGGTAAGAAGTTCATCTATGCTTACTGGAACGAACCGGACGGAACCATGCATAAGACCGGTACCGGAAGTGATGCCACACATGAAGTCATTACCTCTTTGGAAAAACGGGTGGAGGAGCTGGTCAATGATCTTTCGGATACACTGTTCTTCATTACCGCCGACCATGGGCATATGGACAGCCATAATCTCTGCATTCTCGATTATCCCGAGATCGTAAAGTGTCTGGTGCGTTTGCCGTCGCTGGAGCCACGGGCGATCAACATGTTCGTGAAAGAAGAATACAAAGAAATCTTCCCTTCTTTGTTTAAGGAGACTTTCGGAGAAAAGTTCTGGCTGCTACCAAAAGCGGAAGTGCTGGATCGAAAACTTTTCGGACCCGGCACAGAGCATCCTCTTTTCCGCGATATGATTGGAGATTATCTGGCTGTGGCCATCTCGGATGAGTCACTTTTCAACACTCATATCGAGGCCGTGCTGATGCCCGGCGGACATGCAGGACTGACGAAAGAAGAACTGGAGATCCCGCTGATCGTGATCGAGAAAGAGTGAGAGATCCGATTCAGTAGATCGTACGGATCTTGGTATCAGTGAGGCCGGCTTCCTTGCAGAAGGCTTCGATCTCGGCGGGGGTACTGACCTTTCTCACGTCACGGTATTTGCCGGTGTTCTTATCCACAAAGCCGACGGTCGCTTCGCCGGTGCAGATACTTTTCTTCACCACCGGTTCCTCGCGGGTCGGATCCCACGACAGTGCATTTGCCGACGATTTCTTAGAACCAAATTCAAACATAGACGTCTCCTCCACCTAGGGTGTTACGGCGATCGCGAGCCGATTTCCAATAAAAAGCACGGTGGTTTTTCGATTCCATTGTACACCCTATGGCGGATAGGACTCAAATTGCGAAAATAGCATCATGAGTCCTATTTTTCTTTCCTCTTTCAGCGAGTGTAGGACTCAACAGACCAAAAACAGCAGATGAGTCCTACGGTTTTCATCAAAAATAGGACTCAAACTATTCCATTAAGTGGTTTGAGTCCTACTGGTACTGGCTATAAGATAGGACTCAACCGTTTAAAACCAGCAATTGAGTCCTATTTTTCCTGTTTTTCATAGGACTCAACTGGTGAAAAACAATGATTGAGTCCTACTTTTTCATCACCCCTAGGACTCAAATGCATGAAACCGGGATTTGAGTCCTATTCAAAATTGATTCACTGCAGATTGCATCCGCACTGATTACAGAATTTCGAGCCCATCGGATTCTTTTCCCCGCACATACGGCAGAAGATCACCGAAGCGGAAATCGGCTTGCCTTCGCGGGTCAGCGGAGCAGGTGCCGGCTGGGCAGGTGCGGGCTGCGAAACTGGTACGGATGGAACTGAAGCCGGTTGCTGCGGCTGCGGTTCGGGTGCCGGTTGCTGAGGCTGCGGTTCGGGTGCCGGCTGCTGCGGCTGCGGTTCGGGTGCGGGTTGCGGGGCAGCTGCGGATTGAACCGGAGCCTGCGGCTGCGGAACTGCTGCGGTCTGTAACTGCTGGCCTTCCCGTTCTCTCTTGGCCAGGATTCTCGCTTTTTCATCTGCGAAGATCTTATTTAAGCTGGCAGTATCGAGTTCACCCTTTTCGGTACCGGACGAGGCGGAAGATGCTGAAGCCGCAGGAATCTGTGCGCCTTGCACAGGCTGTGCCTGGTCGCTCTGTGTGCCGGAGCCAGCTGTATCCTGAGCGCCCTGCACACCTTCCGCGGCCACCTGGCCGACGATGACGCCTTCGTTGACATCCACACCGGCCTGCTCCAAAGAAGCATCCCGTTCCGCTGCGCTGGATTCATCGGCAAATGTATCAAACTCAGCCTGCTTGGCTTCCACCAGATCCAGCATTTTTTCATCCACGGTATTGGGGCACAAAAGCCGGTGCACCAGAACGTCTCGTGTCTGGCCCATTCGATGTGCACGGCCAATGGCCTGATTCTCAGTCGACGGCTTGTACTGCGGTTCGCAAAGCACCACCACGCTGGCGGACTGAATATTCAGGCCGGTGCCGCCCGACTGGATCTGGGCTGCCAGAACGGAGCCTGCCGGTGCCGCTTCAAATGCATCGACGATATTCTGTCTTTCTTCTACCGGTACCGCACCGTTGATCACGCCCACGCAGGCGTCGCCGAACACGGTCTTAACCTTTTCCAATGTATCCAGGAAGAAAGAGAATACCAGTACTTTTCGCGCATCCTCGGAAGCATCCTCCACGATTTCCTTGAGGCGCTGCACCTTGGCCGAGGTGTTCATGTAATCCTCATTCCGCCAGGAAACGCGCCGCACGTCCATAAAGGAACCTGTCAGCACGTCATCCTCGTAGGCCCGCTCGTCTTCCGGTGTCATGTCGCACCATTCCTTAATGTCCGTCAGTTCCGGAAGTTCGGAAAGCACGTCATTTCTTCTTCGGCGGTAATAGACCGGCGAGATTTTCCGCTTGAAATCATCCGCATAGGCGGTCACGCTGACGGATTTGGCATCCTGCGCCACCTCGTGCTGCAGGTGATCCATAAGACCTACCATTTCCTCTACTCGGTTCTCCAAAGGCGTACCGGTCATGAACAAGATCCGGTCTGTGTGATCGCACAGCCGCAGCACATTCTGGCTTCGCTTGGCGGCGATATTTTTGATGTAATGCGCTTCGTCCACAATGATCATGTCGATGGGGAAATCCTCCGGAACGGAGAAACGGTTCTCCAGGCTTTCGAAATTCGTTACGGCCACGCCGCCGTTTTCTACCCATGCGGCAAAAGCACTGGTCCTCTGGGAGTCGTGCATGTTGTAGGATTTCAGGTCACTTTTCGCTTCTACTTCACGGCACCAGTTCACGATAACACTGGCCGGACAGATAACGAGGAAATGGGTGATCTTCGGTTCTTTCTTCTCTTCAGCAGGAACCGGGGCCGGAGTGGGAAGCGGAGCCACAGCAGTTTCTGTCGGCGCCGGCGCGGGAGCCACCACCTGTGCGGCTTCTACTAAAGGCGCGGGCGCTGCCGGGGCTGGGGCAGGAGTTGCGGCTACAGGAGCCGGGGCCGGCGCTTGTTCCGGCATTACTATAGGTATGGCCGCAGTAGTAGCGGCGGGACCTGCTGTCTGCGAGGGCGCCGGTTCTACTGAAGGTGCGGCCGAAGGCGCAGCGGTGGAATCATCGGGCACGCCGTTTCGGAGCGAGACCATGGCGGCGAGAGCCTGGATGGTTTTTCCAAGACCCATTTCATCTCCCAGGAGGACGCGCTTCTGGCGGAGGATATACTTGACGCCCCAGATCTGGTACCCACGAAGGGTGCATTTCAGGCCGGTAAGGTCAACCGGGGTCTTCTCTACGCTTTCGCGGATCTCATCACTTAATCCGTAACCGTCTTCCGAGCTATCGAAACGGTCCGGGGCGATCTCTTCGAGGACGTTATAATACTCGACCGGCCTTTCGGCAAAGTCAGCCCAGGCCTCGGCGATCGTAATGGGACGAAGGCCTAAGACTGCAGATGCAGGAACACCCGCGCCCGCCGCGCCGACAGGTGCATTTGCCGAAGAAGAAACGGCCGAAGAAGCCGTGCCGGACAATGAGCCGTTAACCAGGCCGGTGCCGTTGATCTGGACCAGAAGATTACTGGCATCGATCGCATCCGCAGATGCTTTCAGGCGGGCAAAGGCATCGTTGGCCTCGTTCTTTTTCGCGTCTTTGGCGAAAAACCACTTCAGTCCGCTCTTGGCGCATTTGAGCTTATCCAGTTCCGCATCCATATTCGGCGGGAGCATGGACAGCACCTGCTCGCTTTTCGGGAAGATCTCCTTCGCCCGCATATGCTCGGCCACAGAAACCACCAGCCGGGAGTACTCCTCGGTCTTGTGGTCGGTGCTGAGCTTGAGTTTAACACTGTTACAAACCTCGGCGGCAACGGCATTTCCGATCTCTTTCGCCTTGGCCGCCATGATGTCGCCGATTCCGTACACGGATGCCAAAGTCTGCTGGCTGGTGGTGCAGATGGAATACATATCCGTGTAGCCGGCATCCTTCAAAAGGTTGATGCGGATCCCCGCTTTTCTGGCATTGAGTTCATCCACAGGAATGGTTTTCAGTTTTCGAAGGCCCTCCGGTTTCGAAACCCCGTCGATGGCCCCCTCGATCTCGGAAACCGTTTCGGAAATATGCCGGACGCCGGCATTTCCCAGATCCCGCGCCCGATAAAGACGTGTTTTCAAGGCGGAGATATCGGAGCTTTTACAGGATCTTTCTTTCATAAACGGGCCTCCCTGTCGGAATTTTAAAAATCAGTTTTGGCTTTCCAAAATCAGCCTTCCCATTCATTATTCATGAAAATACTTAGTATCCCAGGAGAACTCAGAAAGCATGGCGTATGCCGGCTTTTCGTATTCAGAAAGTTTCTCCTCGATATCAGCATACAAGTGCTTCCGGCCGTCGCAAAAGCCCGCATAAATTGCTTTTCTTCCGTCCTGGTAATAGTGGTAGAAGCAGCTGTTTTCGGTTGTAGCACTCGGTCCGTCTATCCCCGCATCTGAAATCATCTGATACTTAGAGTTACCAAGATAGATGAGATAGCCGCCATTTTTGTAAAACTCCTTGACCGCAGCCATTTCTTCCGGCTGGATAAACAGATCGTTATTCACATCGTATAT
This sequence comes from Oscillospiraceae bacterium, assembly GCA_902794115.1. Taxonomy (GTDB): domain Bacteria; phylum Bacillota; class Clostridia; order Saccharofermentanales; family Saccharofermentanaceae; genus Scatonaster. The sequence continues at coordinate 12,048 of CADBGD010000043.1, read as the reverse complement.
GATCAGCATGCTGCCAGAAAAGCCACTTCCGCTGTTCTCCACTTCGGAGAGAGACTGGATCTGGCGTGCCTTGAGGTTAGACGGGCCGATCGGCGCAGTGCCGTAAAACATCACATCAAGATTCTTCTTATTCAGATCCTCCGCCCATTGTTCCTCCACGCTGAGACTGGGCTCTGTTCTTCTCGTCACGATCTTCACCATGATAATGGTGAGGATCATAACAAAAACCAAACCAGCGGCCAGAATATATACCATCCGTCTTTTCGCCTGATTATTCATATAAAGCTCCTTTGGGGATGCACTGCCTTCTCTTCATCCGCCTGTTTCGCAAAATTTTCTGACTATATTGTACCCCAAAATACGGGGATCCGTTTACAGAGAAATGTTCGAAATAGCGTCGCCCATTTTCGCCTTGCGGGCGGCTTTATAGGCTTCATCCTTTTTGCGGAGGGTGACTTTGCCGTTTTTGTCGCGGCCGCAGATCTCTAAGTCGATCTGTCCCTTCGTGATATACGGGTGTCGAAGGATCCGGGCTTCCGCCTTTTCTCCTTCTTCTTTGGAGAAAGCGATATAGCTGTATTTTTCGTCTTCGTAGGGCACGTCGCCCTCTTTTAAAAGCTTATGCATCTTCGACCGCTGTACACGGCAGGTGAAGTGGCACCAGTCATCATCGGAAAGCCGGCACGGACCTTCGTGGGGACAGGGAGCCAGAAGATGGGCGCCCTGGGAAAGAAGGATCTCACGTACCTGGGAGATGACGGCAAAGCCTTCTTTCGTTCCCGGCTCCACGATCAGAAGGATATGCTCCGCCGCATTCCAGAGTTTCCGGATGGCATTTTCCCGGGATTCCTTACTGAATTCATTTAACATATAGGAGGCCAGCACCAGGTCTGCGGTGCGGGGTTGATCAGACGAAGCGGCTTTTCCCAGCGGGTCTTTCTCCAGGTCGAATTCCGCCCAGGCCGTCTTCTCCAAAAGCTCGGAAGATTCACGGAGAAGTGCATTTCCCACAGACCGCATCGACTCTTCTCTTTCCAGACAGGTGATGTGGTCCGGAGAAAAAATCTCTTCCACCGCCCATGCGCCGGAGCCGGAACCTGCGCCAACGTCCAGCACTGTTCGCACCTGTGTCTCGGGCATGCATTCGCGCACATAAGAAAGGGCATCGCTGATCGCGCCGAAAGTCGCCGGCATGCGGACAGCGGCATAGACCCGGGACTCCAGATCACGGGAAACCAGCACCTTTCCGCGGCCGCTGTCGTTTTTGTAGCGGTCCGTCAGCTGGCGGGAGATCTTCTTGAGCTCCTCTGCGGAAAAACCGCTGAGAAGGGCATCGATTCCATTTCGCAATTCCACCGGAAGTTCCATGTGCGTTTCCTTTCTATCTCTTTTACTCTATCTTGCTCGTCGCTCGATCGCCGCTTAATCGTCGCTTGATCGTCGCTTGATCGTAGCTTGATTGTCGCTTGATCGTCGCTTGATCGTAGCTTGATTGTCGCATAGGACTCAAATGCCGGAAATGGGTGCTTGAGTTCTATTTACTCTCTCTCAAAATAGGACCAAACCAGCAAAAAACAAGGGTTGAGTCCTATGCCCGTTCCAAAAGTAGGACCAAAATGCCCAAAATCGAGGTTTGAGTCCTACGATTTTTGCCAAAAATAGGACTCAAATGGGCAAAATGAGTGATTTGGTCCTATTCTTCACTGGGTACCAGTAGGACTCAAATGGTCAAAATGAGCAGTTTGGTCCTACTTTTCGCCCTTTTCCATAGGACCAAACCGGCAAAAATCAGCATTTGAGTCCTATTCAGTGCATTTCGCGACGATGCAAATAGGACCAAACCGGTAAAAAACGGCATTTGAGTCCTATCCAGTGCATTTCGCAACGATGCAAATAGGACCAAACCGGTAAAAAACGGCATTTGAGTCCTATTCAGTGCATTTCGCGACGATGCAAATAGGACCAAACCGGCAAAAATCAGCATTTGAGTCCTATCCAGTGCATTTCGCAACGATGCATATAGGACCAAACCGGTAAAAAACGGCATTTGAGTCCTATTCAGTGCATTTCGCGACGTTGGCAGACTATTTTTCTTTAACAAAAAAGCTGTTCCCCGTGGCGCCGACCGCGCTATCAAGAAACAGCTTTCTGGTGGGTAGTATTGGACTCGAACCAACGACCCCTTGCATGTCAAGCAAGTACTCTAACCAGCTGAGCTAACCACCCGTTGACTTTAAGAGTTTACTAGATGTTGGAAAAGAAATCAAGGTCTTTCCGAGGTTTTTTCCAATCACCGGGAAATGCACTTGAAGCCTTCTCCTGATTCTCCGGGAAACGCACCTGAATCCTTCTCCTGATTCTACGGAAAACGCACCTAAAGCCTTTGCCTGAATCACCGGGAAACGCACTTAAAACGGGCGGCGGCATCCGCTGGAAATGAACTATCCGGGCGCTTATTCTTCGCCCAGGTACTTATAGTCCTTGCCTTCTATGATCTCCCGGACCTTGCCTTCGTCCCAAGCGGATTCGTCGGAAATCTCGATGACGCAGGAATTGGTGGTATGGTTCGGGATCGCCGTCTCGATCCACGGCAGCGCCTCCAGTGCCTTTTTCACAGAAGCCTCACAGTGACCACACATCATGCCTTCGATCTTAAGTGTCTTTTTCATATTCGTACTCCTATTCTCGCTTTCGCGTACTCCTATTTCCTCCGGAAGGGCCACCGGGCCCGATCCGGGAAGAGGCTTGTCATGAGCGGCATTTTTCATGTTGAAAAGGTTCAGCCGCAGGGCGTTCATGCAGACCGTGAAGCTGGAAATGCTCATGGCCGCCGCGCCGATCATCGGGTGCATTTTCCAGGACAGAAGCCCTGCCGCCAGCGGAATGCAGATGGCGTTATAGAAAAATGCCCAGAAGAGATTCTCGTGAATGTTCCGCAACGTCTTCCGGCTCAGGCGGATGGCGGCCGCCACGTCCAGAAGCGACCCGTTCATGAGAACGATGTCCGCGGAGTCGATCGCCACGTCAGTTCCGGCGCCGATGGCCATGCCGATATCGGCGGAAGTCAGGGCTGGGGCATCGTTGATACCATCGCCCACCATCAGGACCTTGCCGGACTCCTGAAGTTTCTTGACCACTGCAGCCTTTTCATCCGGCAGCACCCCTGCCACCACGCGGTCCACACCGGCCGCATCGGCGATGGCACGGGCGGTCTTTTCGTTATCGCCGGTCAGCATCACGGTGACCAGTCCGAGGTTCTTCAGCTGGCGGATGCCCTCCGCCGAATCTTCCTTAATCGTATCCGCCACAGCGATCATGCCGAGAAGCTGCCCGTCCTCTTCAAAGAACAGCGGTGTCTGGCCGGATTCGGCGCAGCGGACTTCTTCCTTTTTCATCGTCTCCGAAACGGATACGAACTTTCGGATAAAGTCTCCGTTTCCGCCATGCATCAGGTGGCCGTCGATACGTGCTTCCAGCCCATGGCCGGCGTGGATAGTAAAATCCGAAACTACCGGACAGGCATCTTCACAGCCCTCTCCGTGGCGACGTGTCCACTCATTGACGATCGCCCGTGCAAGCGGATGCTCACTGCGCATTTCCAGAAGATAGGCCTTTTTCAAAAGCTCTTCCTCCGCCCCCTCTTTCTGTGGCAAAAGCACTGTGACCGCGGGGTTTCCTTTGGTGATGGTGCCGGTCTTATCCAGCGCCACGATATTCATTTTTCCGGTAGATTCCAGCGCAGCGCCGGTCTTCACCAGCACACCGTTTTTCGCCCCCAATCCGTTTCCCACCATAATGGCCACCGGAGTTGCCAGGCCCAGGGCGCAGGGGCAGGAGATCACCAGCACCGCGATGCCGCGGGCCAGGGAAAAGCTCACGGATGCGCCATAGATCAGCCACCCGATAATGACGATTACCGAGATGGCCATGACGGCCGGCACAAATACACCGGACACACGGTCGGCGATGCGGGCAATGGGGGCCTTAGTGGCAGAGGCGTCCGACACCATCTGGATGATCTGCGATAAGGTCGTATCTTCGCCGACGCGGGTGGCGCGGCAGGTGATGTAACCGGACTGGTTCATAGTAGCAGCGCTAACGCGGCTTCCGGGCGCTTTATCCACCGGAATGGATTCACCGGTCAGGGCCGACTCGTCCACCGCACTTTCGCCCAGGATCACTTCGCCATCCACCGGCACTGCTTCGCCGGGTTTAACGGAGAAAATATCCCCCACCTTCACTTCTTCAATTGGCACGATCCGTTCGTCAGATCCGTCTTCCGAAGTGAGCCGGGCCGTCTTCGGCGCCAGCTTCATCAGGCTCTTCAGCGCATTGGTGGTGCGGCCTTTCGAAAAAGACTCCAGTGTTTTTCCTACAGTGATCAGAGCCGGGATCATAGCGGCAGATTCAAAGTAGAGCTGGTCGTGATAAAGGGCGTGAAGGCTCATGTTCATGTCCCCTGCCGTGATCTTTCCCGTCATCTCAAAAAGCACCACCATGCTCCAAAGGAAGGACACGCCGGAACCCAGGGCCACCAATGTGTCCATGTTGGGCGCGCCGTGAAGAAGCGACGAAACGCCGCTTTGGAAAAACTTCCGGTTGATGGCCATAACGATCAGGGCAAGGCACATCTGAAGGATCGCAAGGCCCAGAAAATTCTCGTGAAAGAATCCCGGAAGGGGCAGCCCCAGCATGTTGTGGCCCATGGACACATACATAAGAATTAGCAGAAATCCCACTGACAAGCCGAGGCGCCGGAGAAGTTTCGGTGTCTCCGTGTCTTTTAAAGGATCCTCGGAATCGGAAATCAAGGAAGAGGCGGCTCCAGATCCGGCGGCTACGTGGCCGGTGGAACCCGCAGCTCCAGAAGAGGAAGATCCCGGCGCCAGATAGGCGGCCCCGTATCCTGCCTCCTTTACTGCCCGAACTACGTCCTCCGGAGAGGCATCTCCGGTGACACCCATGGAGTTGGTCAGAAGGCTCACCGCCACGCTTTCCACCCCCGGGACTTTACCGACTGCCTTTTCGACCCGCGCCTGGCAGGCCGCGCAGCTCATTCCCGTTACCTGATATTTCTGCATAATTCCGCTTCTTTCTATCCGGTCTGTTTTTCTTTCTGATGCCGGCCGAAAAGCACCCTGTAAGGTTTATATTCTTACTTCATCAGTTTCTGCATCAAAGCCACAAACTCATCGATAGCTTCTTCTTTTCCGGCGCGGATATCGTCGGATACACAGGAGCGCATATGGCAGGCCATGAGCTGTTTGTTAAAGCTGTTCAGCGCTGCCGAAACCGCAGACACCTGAGTCAGGATATCCGGACAGTAGGCATCGTTTTCGATCATGTTTTCGATTCCGCGGATCTGTCCTTCGCAACGACGAAGACGCTTCAGAAGCTCCTTCTTTTCTTCCTCGGAACGGCTCTTTTTACGGCTGCTGCAATGTGGACATTTCTTCTCGCTCATAACTTTCGTTCTCCTTCTTCCGCGCGGTGCTGATCCGGCGGAAACATTTCGTTAATGCCTCGCTTATACTTTCGTTTGCGCGTCTTTCCGATATACCCCCAAGGGGTATGTTCTTTTCGTGTTCATTCTATACCCCCCGGGGGTATATGTCAATGTTGATTTTTTACCGTTTCCACATCAGATGCGGTGACTTCTTTCTCTAAAAAGAAAACCACCCCAAAGCAAATCTTTCCGATTCGCTTCGAGGCAGTTCCCCCCACAATTATGCTATCGTTATCAGGAAAAACGATCAGCGTACTTTCGTTCCGCAAAATTCACAGCAGCCATCCGGTCCAATGGAGTTGGTCGCCTGGCACGCCGGACAAGTCATCTGTGCACCGGCACCCATTGCCTGGGCGGCATTCTGCATCAGGCCCTGCTGGCCAAATCCCTGCTGGGCGGCGCCCATTCCGGCTGCTGCGCCATTCATCGTAGCGGCCTGCTGTGCTGCCGCAAACTGCTGCTGCGCATACTGGGCAGCCTGATTCGGATTCATTCCCTGCGCGGCATTCATACCCGGCTGCATACCATATCCCTGCTGAGGCTGGCCAAAGCCCTGCTGCATCTGCTGAGCGCCGAATCCGCCCTGCGCGGGGTTCATTCCCTGCGCCGCGTTCATGCCCGGCTGCATGCCATATCCCTGCTGCGGCTGGCCGAAGCCCTGCTGCATCTGCTGGGCACCAAATCCACCCTGCATAGGATTCATTCCCTGGGCGGCGTTCATGCCCGGCTGCATGCCATATCCCTGCTGAGGCTGGCCAAAGCCCTGCTGCATCTGCTGGGCGCCAAATCCACCCTGCATGGGGTTCATTCCCTGGGCGGCGTTCATACCGGCTCCGCCTCCGCGCATACCATCGATGGCCGCCTTGATCTCGTTTCCGACATTGACGCAGTCATAGTACTCGTCGATCTTATTTCCCAGAAGGTTAAAGCCCGAACGCTGTACGGACCAGCCGCCGCTCTGACCCGGATTCATCGGGGTCTCGCCAACGTTAACACTGCCGTTGGAAAGAGCGAACTTCATCTCGTCAAAATAAGGGTGATTTACGCGGATGATCACGCTGAAATCATAAGAATATTCATAACGCGGAGGATTGTAGCTCACGGACTTCCCGCTGCTGTCCGTTCTTCTGATCTCTCTTCTGTTCTCCTTCACATCCAAATCGCACCCCAGTGCCTGGGAAAAATCCAGAACGTCCGGATTGGCAGTCATCAGATCTGAAGCGGAAGTAACCATGAACTTCCTGCTGGAATCATCGATCAGAAGCTTCGTTCTCTTACCCAAAGTACGGGAGGCGGAGAAAGCCGCCACTGCCTGCTTATTGTCTTCACGATACTGAAGCTGCTTCTCTACATCGGCTTTGGTGCTGTGTCTTCTCTCGTTAAACCACGGGGAAAGCTTACTTGCACATTCCTTACACATATTCGCGTCTTCCAATTTACGGTTCCCCAGAAGACCGATCTTATTGCCACAGAAATCACAGAATTTCTTATCAAAAAGTCCCATACTATTCCTCCTGTATTTTTGATTGTTATCAAGAATACTTTATCATCTTCCGTCCTTCCCTTCAAGGCAAAAATCGCGAAAAAGCCTTAGAAAATTCGTGAAATCCGCCCTAAAAAATAAACGCACCTGCGTTATGGTTCAGGTGCGTTTGCTGTAGATTTTCATAAAATCCGGATTCGGACGGGTATGACCGAAAAGATTCACGTCTCCGTGTCCGCTGCCTTCTCCGGTTCCGTCTTCTTTTTATACGAAGGCGTCTTTCGAAGCACCGGGATCAGGCGGTGGCCGATGATCGTGGCCAGCACGATCTTAATGGCATCTGCCGGAAGGAAAGTCAGGAAATAGTCTGTCATCAGGATCTTAAATCCGATGATCTTTCCCAGATGGAACCGGCAGACAAGATAGAGATACGGCACACCGACCGCATAGATGGCAAGTACCCCCGCCACGCAGGCCAGAAAGACTCTGACAATGGAAGGTCTTTTTACCTGAGTTAATTTTCCTACGACAAAAGCACCGGGCACGAAGCCGAGAAGGTAGCCGAAACTGGGCTGAAGAACGTAAGATGGACCGCCGCCGCTGGTGAAGACCGGGATGCCGATCAGGCCAATGATCAGGTAGATCACTACCGACAGCGCGCCCAGTTCGCCGCCGAGAAGGAGGCCGGCCATGGTGGTGAAAAAGAGCTGCAGCGTGAAAGGCACCAAGGGCATCGGAATGCGGATAAAGGCGCCTACCGCCGCCAGCGCGGCAAACAGGCCCACCAGTGCAATGCGGTACGTTTTCTCGCGGTTACTTCTACTAAGTACCGCTTCATGTGTTTTCATCTGACTCATAAAATCTCCCCTTTGTATGAAAACTATATTGTAATTTCTATATGAAAGCTATGTAGTTGGATCCGGGCTGTTTTCGGACGGATACAGATTCGCAAGTTCATTTCGGGCGGAAGCGGATCCACAAGTTCATTTCAGGTGGAAGCGGATCCGCAAGTTCATTTCGGGCGGATACTGACTTCGCCGGAAGACAGCACAGCTTCTTCCTTTTTCCCATCCAGATATTCCACCAGAAGGTTGCATTCATCTGTAATGTCCAGGACCTTCGCGATCCGTTTCTCGCCGGAACCTGTCGGGATCACATCCACTTTCTTTCCTAATACCAGGCTCCGCTTCTTATATTCGGCCGCATATGCCTTTTCTTCCCGGCTCCGGTAAAGCTCGAAGAACCGGTTTAGAAATACGGCCGCGATCTTATTTTTCGCATCCGGCACCCGCTCAGGAAGAATGGCGCCGGCAATGTTTCTTATTTCTTCGGGAAATCCACCTTCGGGGGGATAGACATTAAATCCGATTCCCAGGACCGCGTATTCGAGATTTCCGTTTTCCATGCTCATGGAGGCTTCGGTCAGGATGCCAACTACTTTTCTTTCACGAAGGAAAATATCGTTGACCCACTTGATCTGCGGTTTTTCTTGCTCCGTCAGCACGGTTTCGATGGCATCGCAGGCCGCCACCGCCGCCATGGTGGTAATTCGGAGAGCCCGCTGAGGCGCCATATCTGTCGGGCGCAAAAGCACGCTGATGTAAAGACCCGTATCCAGCGGTGAAAAGAAAGAACGGCCAAGACGGCCTTTGCCGCCGGTCTGGGAATTGGCAATGATCACCGTTCCCTCTTTCGCGCCATCCGACGCCCGTTCTTTTAAAAGTGTATTGGTAGAGACCACTTCATCGAAGACAGTCATGTTCAAAGAAAGATCTTCAGTCAGATACTTTTCGACTCCCTGGGAAGACACGATATCCGTATCCGGAGAAAGACGGTAGCCGCGGGATTTCTGGGAATCGATCGGATAGCCCTCCGCGCGGAGCGAATCCACCGCTTTCCATATCGCTGTACGGGAAACATCCAGCCGGGCAGCGATCTCTTCGCCGGAGAACCACTCGCCTTTATTCTGTTCGAACAAAGAAAGCATGGCCTCTTTCGTGCTCAGTTTCGCGTTCGATTTTCCGCTCTTCTTCGCGTTCATTTCAGAACTTCTTCCGCTTCGATCCACACATATGCTGCTTAGATCAGCAAGCCGCTCACATCGAACCGCACTTTCGTGCGCAGCCGGATCTCCTCTCTCTTCTTTTTTCCAAAGAGAAAGATACCACTATTCAAAGTGGTAGTCAACCATGTTTTTACTTTTGGTTAACTAGTTAACTTTTATGTACGGTGATGGGTAAGTCTCGTCATCGCCACAAAGCCGATCACGACACCGATGGCGCAGACTGCCGAGCCGGTCAGAAGCATGGGACGCATGCCGAGATGATCGAGGATGACGCCGCTTACAAGGTTACTGAACACGCCACCCAACGTGATGGCGGAAGTGACGAAGGCCTGACCCTTTACCTGGTCCAGTTCTTCCATGGTGGAGCTGACATAGTAGGCCGCCGCCGGGATGAATACCGCATAGGCAAAGAGCTGTACCGACTGACTTAAGTACATCATGGGCATGCCATTTGCAAAAACCAGGATCAGTATCTTTACAAGAAATGCCACGCCGGAAAAGATCAGAAGTGTCTTGGCTCGGATCTTTTTGAGGATCACGCCGCTTAATGCCATGACCGGAAGTTCCAATATGGCCTGCAGGAAATTGGCATATCCCAGCTGGCGCTCGCCGCCGCCCAGGTTCCGGATGATCTGGATCATGAAATCGTTGATCATGTTGTGGGCGAAAAAGAAACAGATCGTACCAACAAGAAACAGCGTGAAAGCCGGATACGTGCGGGCAAAATCAAGAAAATTATTGTGGGCAGACGCCTGCGGTGCAGGTGCATTTCCAGAAGAATCCATATCCGGAAAGCGGGCGGAATCAGGGTCAGCAGCCCCCTTCGGGGACAGTGCATTTTCCGTAGAATCATCAGAAGTTGCGCGGGGCTTAGTAAATGTCCAGATGAGGACCGCAGACAAAGCCATGGCCACAATATTGACCCACAATAAAATGGTCACGCCGGACTTCTCCACCAGGCCGCCGATAAGGGCCGAGGTGACGGCAAAACTTGCGGAACCAAGGCCTCTGGCCAGGCCGTAGAAGATCGGGCAGCCCGCCTTCTGATACTCGAAGCACAGCGCCGTCATGACGGGCTGGTAGGCAAACTGGATCATGTAGATCAGGGCGAAAACAGGAAAGATCACGAACTTGTTGTCGGGCACGAACATGAGGATCACGGAACCCGCAAGGATCACAAGCACGCTGAAAAGGATGAAACGGCGATTCGTCAGGGGGCCGGGTTTATCGATGACGCCGGCGATCAGGGGCTGGGCAATGGCCGAAAGAATGTTGGCCACAGCCAGGAGAATGCCCACCTCGGTGTTGGTGAAGCCGTTGGCCAGAAGGAACACGGCCGCGCAGGCGTGAATCGTACAGAACGCCACGAAGTAGGTCGCATTCAGAAGCGTGTAACGAACTGTCCAAAGCGGGCCCGAAGGCTTCTTTGCATCAGACCTTGCCTGAATTGTCTTGTCGCTCTCTGCACCCATCCGCTTTCCTGCTTTCTCTTTATGTATATATTTCTATCTGTAATTCATTATGAATAGATCGTACTAAAAGTACCATGTATCCGGCACGAAAACAACCATTCCAGAGTGGACGGGGTGCATTTGCCGGGTAGGACTCAAATGCACAAAATCACCTTTTGGGTCCTATTTTTCCATTCCGGATTCTCTCGTGTAGGACTCAAATGCTCGAAAACCGGGCATGAGTCCTACGGTTTTTGCTGAAAATAGGACTCAACGGGCAGAAATCTAGGAATGAGTCCTACACCCGCGCCCTGCCAGGTAGGACTCATCTCCCTAAAACCCACAAATGAGTCCTATTTTTCGAGATTTTCGTAGGACTCATCTTGCTAAAACCGATAGTTGAGTCCTACTTTTTCACCACCCATAGGACTCAACCGCATAAAATCAAGGTTTGAGTCCTATTCGGATTGCACTTCCTCCCATCTATTTCAAGAGATCAAAAAATCCGCACTTCTTATTTCGAAAAAAACACTAGACAAATTCAGAAAATGATATATTATGTAGTTAGAACATATGAATAGATGTTCATATGTTCACTACACAAAAGTGTATCTGCCGACCGGTATGCGGTCTACAGGATATCGCTATATGAAAAAGCGCACTTTGAGTTGTATCAAGAACTACGAATTACTACAATGGAAGAAAAAAGGAGAAAACTTATGAAGAAGTCTTTTAAACTCGAAGATCTGGATTGCGCAAACTGCGCTGCAAAAATGGAAGAGGCCATTTCCAAGCTTCCGGGCGTAAGCCGCTGCTCCGTAAACTTCATGGCGCAGAAAATGATCCTGGAAGCAGACGATGATAAGTTTGACGACGTGCTGAATCTTGCGGAAAAGAAGATCCGCGAAGTCGAGCCGGACTGCCGTCTGATCAGAAAGTAATAACCGGATAAGGACTAAAAAAAACACACCAAAGGACACACGACCCATGACCAGAAAGCAAAAGAAAATCCTGTTCCGCATCATCGCCTCTGCACTCCTCCTGGTTGTGCTGCATTTCCTGCCACTGCCGGATAACCGCTGGATCCAGCTTGGCGCGTATCTGATCCCGTATCTTCTCGTCGGCTACGACGTGATCTGGGGCGGTATCCGCAAGATCGGAAAAGGCAACTTTCTTGATGAGGAATTCCTCATGATGATCGCCACCATCGGCGCACTGGTCATCGGTGAGTATCCGGAAGCCTCTGCCGTTATGCTGTTCTACCAGCTCGGCGAACTCTTCCAGAGCATTGCCGTCGGGAAAAGCCGCAAGTCCATTTCCGACCTCATGGATATCTGCCCGGAAAGCGCTGTCGTCCTTCGTGACGGAAGCGAAGAGGAAGTGGATCCCGAGGAAGTGGAGATCGGCGAGATCGTGCTGGTCCGTCCCGGTGAAAAAGTACCCATCGACGGTGAGATCGTGGAAGGCACTTCTTCCCTGAATACCGCTGCCCTGACAGGTGAAAGCGCACCCGTCGAGGCCGCTCCCGGCACCCGCGTATTTT
>CADBGD010000042.1 GCA_902794115.1 Oscillospiraceae bacterium | reverse complement strand
GGCCGGATACAAAAAGGAAACCATTGCTCTTGACGGCCTGGGAATAGGGCCCGATGGCGGCCGGTGCATTTTCGGTATGGATGATTGTTTTGCTCATTGTCAGAACCTCCTGAAAATTTGATTTGTGCCTTTATTATACAATGAAAAATAATATATTGCAATAAATAATATCATAACGAAATAAAAACAATCGAATCATAGCAAAAAATAACAAAAACAAGGGATGGAAACGTAAATGCGGACTGCCCGTAAGGGATCAGCCTGAGCCATCTGATTCCGACAGGGGTTCCTGGAAGAAAGACAGCTGATCCTGTCCATTGGCAGAATTTTACATAAAAACAGACAGCAAAAATATCCAATATATATAATGTAATGGAATATCAAAATTTTTATTGACTTTTATCACTGTGTTAGATAAAATTAACTCATAATAAAAAATTATAGGAGGATCCCGACCATGAAGTATAATCCGCTCCTTGAACCTTATAAGGCGCTGGTCCCTTTTCTGGCAGAACTCTGTGGGGATAACTGTGAAATCCTGCTGCATGATATTTCCATGCCCAAACATTCGGTCATTGCCATTGCAAACGGCAATCAGACAGGCCGGGAAGTGGGCAGTCCTTTTACGGATCTGGCGATCAAGATCCTCAAGCCGGAGTTCGCGACGAATCCGGAGTTTATCAAGCGCTTTGATACAGAGGCGAAGGCGGCTTCTTCGCTTTCCCATGCAAATATCGTACATGTATTCGGTGTCGGCCAGGAAGGCAGTATCCGGTATATGGTACAGGAGTATGTGGAAGGCATCACCGTTAAGGATATGATCCTGCAGAACGGTCACTTGGACTGGAAAGTGGCGGTCCCGATCGTTATTCAGGTAGGTATGGCACTGGATACCGCGCATCAGAACGGAATCGTGCATCGTGATATCAAGCCCCATAATATCCTGATCACAAGAGACCGTATTGCCAAGGTGACGGACTTTGGTATTGCCCATGCCTCCACCAATCACACGATCACACTGACATCAGGCGGAGCACTTGGTTCCGTGCATTATTTTTCTCCGGAGCAGGCCAGAGGCGGAATCGTCAGCCCGAGTTCGGATATTTATTCTCTGGGTGTCACCCTGTTCGAGATGGTAACGGGACGAGTGCCTTTCGATGGCGAGAATTCGGTTTCCATTGCTGTAAAGCATCTTCAGGATCCGGTTCCGTATGCCTCGTCCTTTGTGCCGGGTGTTCCGCAGGGTCTGGATGCGATCATCCAGAAGGCCATGCAGAAAGATCCGAAGCTCCGTTATAAGTCCATCCGCGATATGGTGGCGGAACTCGATGCCCTGATGGTAGATCCGAATGGTTCTTACGGTATCGTGGACACCAATGCGGAAGCTCCGGTGGAATCTTCCGAGATCCCCGGTACGACACCGATGATCCGTCAGGAGCCCAATTACGGAAAACTGAAAGATATCGAGCGTTCCATCAAGACGAGAAGAAGATCCAGATGGAAGGATAATCTGATCGTGATCGTGGTGGTCGTAGTCATCATCGGCCTTCTGATCGGCCTTACCTATCTGGTGACCGATACGCTCAAGAAGTCTGTAAAGCAGGAAACACAGAGTGTATTTGTCGTGCAGGATTATGTCGGTAAACCGATCGTGGAGGTCCAGCAGATATTTGAAGAGCATGGATTTACCACATACCGTCTGGAATACGAAGTCCGTACAGACTATGCCCAGAACGTGGTCGTCAAGCAGAATATCCAGGCCGGTATGGAGATGAAGAATAACAGTTCTGTCAATGTACTGGTACTGACTGTCAGTAAGGCACCGGATGCCGTGGAGCTGGAGGATTATTCCGGCATGAAATATTCCGAGGCTTACGAGACATTAAAGACGAATAACTATAATGTTGCGATCCGTCCGGAGATCAACGATTCTGTTGAAGAAGGTATCGTGATCCGTACCGAACCACCGGCCGGAACACCGGTAAAACCGGGTTCGGATGTCACGATCGTATTCAGCCAGAAGTCCTCGGAGATCGCGGTTCCGCCGATCATTAAGAAGGATCTGAAGACAGCCCGTGAAATGATCGATGAGGCTGATCTGGTACTGGGTGAGATCGAGATCGATCCGGAACTGAAGGCCAGCGAACCGAATGAAAAGGATCTGTATGTCCTTCTGACCGATCCGGCTCCGGGAACCAAGGTACAGAGAAAATCTGCGATCCGCATTTATGTCGGTACCGCAGAAGATGTGGAGCGTGGCGGTACGCCGACACCGACTCCGGAGATCATCGGCTTCAATGTCAACTTGAATGCCCAGGGCAACGGTTCTGTCAGCGGATCGGGTCTTTACGCCCAGAATACGGCAGTTACGATCTCGGCTGTGCCGAATATCGGATACCAGTTTGTTTCCTGGGTAGATGCCAATAATGTGGCTGTCAGCTATTCGGATACTTATACGTTTATCATGCCGGGTGAAGAAGTAACGTTGACCGCGATCTTTGAGCCGGTACCGACTCCGTCACCGATTCCGATGGCGACGCCGACTCCGGTTCCGACCCCGACTCCGGTTCCGCCGCCGCCGGCAAGCCCGACTCCGGTTCCGCCATCGGATCCGACCCAGCCGTCGAATCCGCAGCCGTCTGATCCGACTCAGCCGCAGAATCCGCAAGATAACCAGAATCATGATATGCCGATCGAATGACGGGCAGATCTGACGGTAGGAGTAAGTGGGTATGAGTGAGGAACATCTTTCCGGAAGGATCACGAAGGGCGTCGGTGGAGGATATACCATCATGCTCGATGACGGTACGTCGATCCTGGCCACTCCGCGTGGCGTATTCCGTAACCGCAAGGTGGTGCCGACAGTAGGAGATTTTTGTACTGTGGCCCCTTCCGGGGATCCGGATATTCCCTATGTGATCGAATCGATTTCGGAAAGAAAAAATCTTCTGATCCGTCCCAGCGTGGCTAATATCGATGTATTGATCATTGCGGTTTCCACCTGCGATCCGGAACCGGATCTGAAACTTCTGGACAAGCTTTTGATCCTTTGCGCGAAGCTTTCCATCGATCCGCTGATCTGGCTGACGAAGATCGATCTTGCGCCGGAAAAAGCGGCTTTACTGGAAAAAGAGTATTCCGATGCAGGTTTTCATGTTGTCGGGACTTCGAAAGACTCCATGCTTTCCGACGAGAAAATCAATGAGATCTTCCGCGGCCATACTGTGGGGATTGCCGGTCAGTCAGGTGTGGGAAAATCCACATTGTGCCACCGTCTTACCGGTATGGACCATATTGAAGTGGGAAATATCAGCGAGCGGCTGAAGAGGGGAAAGCACACCACGCGCCATGTTGAGCTGTTTCCTTTCCGTGAAGGCTTTTTGATCGACACGCCCGGTTTCTCCTCTTTGGAGATCGACCGGATCGGAATTGAAGTGGAAGACGTGGTCCGGGGGTATCCGGAACTTCTTTCCATTGCCGGTACATGCCGCTTTCAGGACTGCAGGCACAAGGGGGAACTGGGATGCCGGGTGGAAGAAAGCGGAATAACAGACGCAAGACTTGCCCGCTATCGTGAGTTTTTGGATATAATGATAGAGAGTTCGAAGAGATACGCAAAATAGAAGGAAGGTTGAATTTATGAAGGACGTGGTGATCGCACCATCGATACTTTCTGCTGATTTCGCAAAATTAGGACAGGAGATCGCCGATGTTGAAGCGGTGACTTCCTTTCTGCATATTGATATTATGGACGGCCATTATGTACCGAATCTGACCTTTGGGATTCCGGTGGTGCAGTCCATCCGAAAGATCTCCAAGATGGTCTTTGATGTGCATCTGATGATCACAAATCCGATGGACTTTTTTGAGCCCTTTGCCAAAGCCGGCGCAGATATGCTGACTTTCCATATTGAGACCGTGGACGATCCCGATGTGGCGATCGAGGCTGTACGCAAGCTGGGAAAACGGGTCGGCATGTCGATTCATCCGGATACTCCGATCGAGAAGATCCTTCCCTATGTTACCAAGTGTGATCTGATCCTGATCATGTCTGTCCGCCCGGGATTCGGCGGCCAGCATTTTATGGGAGAATCCCTTTCCCGTATTGCCGCAGTCCGGAAGGTGATCGATGAAAACGGCTCCGATACGGTTATTTCTGTTGACGGAGGCATCTGCCGGGATACCGCCGCACGGGTCGTAGCTTCCGGAGCAAACTATCTGGTGGCCGGATCCGCCGTGTTCTCCAATGATGACCATGCCAAAGCGGTGGAGGAACTTCTCCAATGTGCCAAGTCGTAATCGCCGGTGGCCCCAATAAAGATATGGTGGCATTGCGCCCGTATATTGCATCTGCATCCCGGATCGTCTGTGCGGACAGCGGGGCGGATGCACTTTATTCTCTGAATATTGTGCCGGATACGGTGTGGGGCGATATGGATTCGATCTCCAAGGAGACACGGCAATGGCTGAAAGAGAAGAATGTATCCGAGAGCCTTTTTCCTATTGAAAAAGATATGACCGATTCCGAGCTTTGTGTGACCTCTCTTTCCAAAGAGGAACCCATCCTTTTAATCACGTCTCTGACCGGACGTCCGGATCACGTCATGACGAATCTTCTGATGGCAATGCGCCTTGTGGAAGAAGGGTATCAGATCACGGTGACGGACGGGGTGACCTGGGTCTATCCGCTTTGCGGAGAAAACTCTTTCCGTACGCCGGAGAACCTGACTGATCCACGATACACCTATTCACTGATCCCGGTCGGGAACGGAGCACAGGGAGTTTCTGCCATCGGGATGAAGTATCCTCTTTCTGACCGTGATCTGATCTGCGGCAGTTCTCTGACCGTCAGTAATGAATTAGACGGAAAAGAAAACGAGCATGGATTCGACATGAAAGCCGGCACCATGCTCGTGATGATCACTCCGAAAGTGTGATTTTACTTCAATCCCAGTTCTTTTGCGATTGATTCAAAGGCATCCTTACTTCCAAGAATCGTCTTCTCAGACACGCAGAAGGCCAGACGTACATATCCTTCACGCTTAAAGGCAGAACCCGGAACGACCAGAACGTTGTATTTCGCGCAGACTTCGCAGAATGCGTTATCTTCGATCGGTGTCTTCATGAAGATATAAAGCGCGCCCTGGGGCTTTGTGCAGGTGAAACCGGCTTCCGTGATGATCGAATAAAGAAGATTTCTTCTTCTTTCATAGTTGGCCACGTCGACCTTGGCGGTCAGGGCTTTGGCCACAACACGCTGGAAGAATGCCGGTGCGTTAACAGAACCGAGGATACGGTTGCAAAGAACGATGGCCGTGGTCAGCTGAGCAAAATCTTCGTGCTTCGGGCTGACACAGGTATAACCGATACGCTCGCCCGGCAGCGACAGGGATTTACTCCAGGAGAAGCAGACGATGAGGTTGTCAAAGCAGGAAAGGGTAGAGGGTACGGTCATACCATCGTAGGCCAGATCCTTATACGGCTCATCGGAGATCACGTGGATCACATGATCCTGCTTCAGAAGAAGCGCATTCAGTTCCTTCAGTACGGATTCCGGATAGATTGCACCGGAAGGGTTGTTCGGCGAGTTGATGATGATGGCCTTTGTTTTTGGAGTAATGGCCTTTTCGATCTCCGAAAGCACCGGAAGGAAAGTATCCGGATCGGTATTTACGATGACCGGCTTTGCCTTTACGTTACTGATATAGTTGAGGTATTCAAGGAAGAAAGGCGCCAGAAGAATGATCTCGTCATCCGGATCCATGATGGAACGGAGAAGATTATTCATGCCGGAGGCGGCACCACAGGACATGCAGATAGAGTCGATGCCGATAGAAAGACCGCTTTCCTTGGAGAGCTGGTCGGCGATGGCCTGTCTTGTTTCCGGATAACCTGCATTGGCCATATATCCGTGCATGCCGGGGATATCTGCATCAGCCAGCTCACGGATCGCGTCCTTTACTTCCTTCGGCGGTTCCAGATCCGGGTTTCCGATGGAAAAATCGAATACTTTATCTTCACCATAGATCTTCTTGAGACGTGTGCCTTCATCGAACATCTTACGGATCAAAGATCCGCCGGCAAGCTTATTTTCTATTTCTTTAGATATCATGTCGTCCACTTCCTTTAATCTTCGGATTTGATATATGCGATTATAGCATAGATGAAGGTTTCTATTTCGCGGATTTGACGGAAATAGACTTGTTTTTGATTCAAGTCAGGAAATTTAATATGCCATTTCCCCGTGATAATATCAAAGAAGAATTATATTTGCGCTTATGTATGTGGATTGGATTTGGAGGGTATATGCGTGGATTTAGTCTTTTATTCTGGTTGAGTTTTCTTGATTCAGGAGACATTAGTCAGTTTATCGGAGAGATGTTTTGCCTGCGGGATGGTCAGCTTTCCAGAAAGCAGTTCTATGTAGGGCAGATCGTAGTATATACGATTCTGGCAATTATTATTGCTCCGATCTTTCTTGTTGTACTTTATAAGACTGATCTTTGGAAAATGGATGAATCGGTATTGCAGAAAGTAGTGTGGGCTGTCGTGTATTTTACGATCACTCCCGTGCAGTTGTCGGCTTTTATCCGGAGATTAAATGATGCAGCGGTGACGAGACTGATTGCACTGGTATTGATTTTTCCGCTTGTGGGAAATGTTCTGGCCACACTTATTGGAGCTGTTCTTCCGACAAACTATGGCGTAGAGAGATATTATTGAGTAAAATAGTAAAGCAAAGAAATAGAGGTTAAGTGAAGGGAGGCCGTCCAGGTCTATGGTTCTTTTTCTGATCCTTCTGGTAAGCCAGTTGGTTACTTTTGAAGATTTGGGTGAGTTCTGGGGAAATATCCTCAATATACAGCAGGGCACACTTTCCAGATGGGAATATTTCGGATGTACATGGATCTCCATGTGGGCGGTTTCTTTTATCGGATCGATCTTCCTTGCCAATATCGGCATGGGATTGAATACGTCGCGTACACTGGAGTATTATCTTGCCTATGGATTCCTGTATGTGCTTCTTACATTCATCCATCTTTCCGGATTTCTGAGAAGATGTAATGATGCCTGCCTGAGTAAATGGTACGCGCTGGTGTTCCTGGTTCCCGGCATCGGGCATATCCTGGCTTTCATCGTGGCACTGATGCCAAGTGGTTTTGGAAGCCCGTATTAAAAAAGTGCTTGACAACTAAAATCCATATGGGTATTATATACGAGTTACAGCAAGTAGGAGTTTCCGCTTCTCACCTCAAGCGATTGTGAAGAGGTTCACGAATGTGGCTTATCTTTAAGGATAGTTGAACGGAGTGAAGCGGAAAGTTTCGCTCCGTTTTTGTATGAAGGAGGTGTGTTCTTATCGCCAGACAAACGAATGGGCAGCCTATCAACGAAGAGATTCGTTTTGAGAAGGTGCGATTGATTGATGCAGATGGTACAATGGTCGGTATCGTTCCGATCGAGCAGGCAAGAAAGGCCGCAGATCTCGCAGGATTAGACCTGGTACTGATCGCAAATAACCCCGACAACCCGGTTTGCAAAGTAATGGATTACGGAAAGTATCTTTTCGAGCAGGCCAAGCGTGAGAAGGAAGCCCGTAAGAATCAGAAAGTGATCGAGACAAAGGAAGTCGGTATGAAGCTGACAACAGAAGACCACGATCTGAATGTCAAGACGAAGAACGCATGCCGTTTCCTGAAAGATGGAAACAGAGTCAAGGTAATCGTGAAGTTCCGTGGCCGTGAGATGGCTTACCAGAATCAGGGTTACGCTGTAATGGAGAAGTTCGCACAGCTTTGTGAGGAATTCGGCCAGGTCGATAAGCCGGCCAAGATCGAGGGCAGAAACATGGTAATGTTCCTTGCTCCCAAGAAAAACTGATTGTGATTAAGGAGGAAATAGAAAAATGCCTAAGCAGAAAACACACAGTTCATCTAAGAAAAGATTTAAGGTAACGGGTACCGGTAAGGTGTTGTACTCCCAGGCTTTCCGTCGCCACATCTTGAGCAAGAGACCGTCTAAGAGAATGAGACATCTCCGCCACACCGCTGTAAGTGCAGCGCCGAACGCGAAGATCGTCAAGACGATGATTCCGTATAAATAATTTGCTTGAAGAGTTTTGATAGAACAGTTTTAGGGAGGTAAATATACCATGTCTAGAGTTAAAAGAGGTGTGCGTACAAGAGCACGTCATCATAAGATTTTGAAGCAGGCCAAGGGCTATTTCGGTCATAAGAGTAAGCTCTTCAAGGTTGCAAACCAGCAGGTCATGAAGTCCGGTGCATATGCTTACCGTGACAGAAAGGCCAAGAAGAGAGATTTCAGAAAGCTCTGGATCCAGAGAATCAATGCTGCCTGCCGTGTAAACGGTCTGTCCTACAGCCGTTTCATGAATGGTCTGAAGAAGGCAAACATTGCTCTCGACCGTAAGGTTCTTTCCGATATCGCGATCACAGATCCGAACGGTTTTGCTGCACTTTGCGAGCAGGCTAAGTCTGCGCTCTGATTTTCAGCGTGGACCGCTATCTCGAAATTAAAAGCAAAGATAACCCTCGATATAAATCTTTGGTCTCTCTGCACGACCGCAAGGTCGCGCGGGAAGAGGGCAAGGTTTTCATCGAGGGTTTGCGTTTGTGCGAAGATGCCCTGATCTCGGGTATGATTCCGGAGATCCTGGCCCTTCGAAGTGACAAGACCAGCCTTGGGGAAGAATGGAAAAAGAAGTATCCGATCCTTTCTTCCTGCGAAGTTCTGGTCTTTTCCGATGCTCTTTTTTCCAAACTCTGTCAGACTGTCCATCCCCAGGGAGTGGCGATGGTCGTAAGAAAGCAGGAAGAAACAGAAGACCTTCCCGGTTGTGAAAAAGAGACATGCAGGTATATCGTTCTGGAAAGACTTCAGGATCCGGGAAATATGGGAACGATTGTCCGTATGGCAGATGCATTTGCCTACGATGCAGTCCTTTATACTTCCGACAGTGTCGATCCTTTCAATGAGAAAGTTCTTCGGGCTTCTATGGGCTCCTGTTTTCATATTCCGGTACTTTCGTTTCCCTCGTCGGAGGCGATCCTGTCGGAACTGAAAAAGAAGCAGATCCGCTCCATCGGCGCCCATCTTCACGGAAAGGCGCTGAAAGAGGCGGTTTTTCCGAAAAAAGCGGCTCTCTGGATCGGAAATGAAGCTAACGGATTGTGTGATTCCACTTCGGATCAGTGTGATATACTTGTGAAGATAGAGATGCCGGGAAGGGCGGAGTCCTTAAATGCCGCTTCCGCCGCATCGATCCTGGGATATCTTCTGGCGCAGGGCTGAGAGGATATCCATTCTACGGAGGTTAGAGAATATGCAGATCATGATTCTGGGCGCATCCCGTGCAGGTATCGCGCTGATGAAGCGTCTGATCGAAAAGGGCCATACATGTGTTCTGGTAGACCCGAAAGCTCAGGAAATTGAAAAGACTTTAAATCTGGGCGTGCTGACCGTCGATGGAGTAATCATCGATATAGATGTGCTCAAAGAAGCGGACATGGGTTCTATGGATATCGTTTGTGCCATGAGTGACAGCGAGAACCAGAATCTGATGGCATCCCAGATCGCAAAAGAGATTTTCCAGGTCAAAAATGTTCTGGCCAGAATATTTGCCGCCGAAGATTATCACTTGTTTGATGATGTCGGATTTCTTTCCATGTCCTCCACTGTACTGACGGCTGATGCATTTATGAATGCGATCGAAAAGCACCTGGAGAGAGAAGAATATGTCGGACAGGTCACGACAAATCTTTTCGGAAACAATGTGGTTTTCACTCTGATGGATGTGACGAAAGAGTTTGAGGGGGCGAAGATCCGTGATATTGAAGATTCGGAAGGACGCCATATTTTCGGTATTGTCAGACATGAGAACCTCATCACGGCACTGCCTTCTATTAAACTGGAGAAAGGGGATAAGCTGGTTATCGCCGAGAAAAAGGTGACTATCGCTTCCGAAGAAGAATGAAGATCGTTATTGTCGGAGCCGGAAAGCTCGCTTATTATTTGATCCGGGAACTGGAAGCGGACCATGAGATCGTCATTATCGACCTCGATCCGCAGGCTGCCCTGAAATTTGCTGATTACTCCATCGCCGAAGTCATTAACGGCGACGGATCCTCCTATCCGATATTGAAAGAAGCCTGCGATGGTGCAGATCTTCTGGTTGCATTGACGGATAAAGATGAGACGAACATGATCGCCTGTCAGATCGCGGAGAAACACTTAGGTGTGCCGGCTTCGATCGCCCGTGTCAATAATCCGAAAAACGAATCCGTTATGGAGCATTTCGGTGTGGATCATGCCTTCTCGGAGACGCAGATCCTGGCCCGCATGATCGAGCAGGAGATCGATTACCGTGGTTTGCGTATCGTGCACCGCATTAAGAACTCTGATCACGTGCTGATCGAATTTGTCCTTTCGGAAAAATCCGCTGCCTGTGGAAAGACCATGGCGGAGTATAAATTTGTCCATGACTCCCGTGTGGTCGTACTGGCCAGCAAAGACGGACAGACGGTGACACCGGTCGGTTCCACGATGATGGAAGCCGGTTGTCAGCTGATGATGGTCTGCGCACAGAAAGACATCCAACAGATCTGGAAAGAGATGGTATGCTGATATGCTGGTCCGTCGTACCCGTACGAAAAGAATAATCGAATGGATGATGGATCGCCCGGCACGAGTGATCCTTTGTAGTTTCCTTCTGATCATGCTGATCGGAACATTACTTCTGATGCTGCCTTTTGCGACGAATTCCGGCGAGAGCATCGGTTTTTTTGATTCTCTGTTTACCACTGTTTCCGCCACCTGCGTGACAGGACTTGTGGTAAGAGATACGGCCACGACGTTTAACACATTCGGACGGGTCATTCTTTTATGCCTGATCCAGGTCGGTGGTCTCGGTCTGGTTACGATCTATACGTTCGGCGTCAGCATGGTAAGACGGAAAGTCAACGTAAAAACAAGACTTCTGGCTCAGGAGAATACAGGAAGTTTCTCATACGCGGAACTGAAGGGACTTTTGCAGACAATCATTCTGATGACGTTCTTCTTCGAATTCTGCGGTTTTATCCTGTTTGCCACACAGCTGGTGCCGCTCCTTGGTACCGGAGAAGGATTGTTTAAGTCGCTGTTCCTTTCTGTATCCGCATTTTGTAATGCCGGCTTCGATCTTTTCGGAGATACGGCCTCCGGCCCGTATTCCAGCTTTACTGCCTTTAACGGAAACTCCGTGATCATGTTCACGACCGTCTTTCTGATCTTCTCGGGAAGCCTTGGCTTTCATGTGTGGAAGGATCTGATCGACTATTCGAGCAGGAAACTCCGGGCCATTATCCGTCACGATAAGAAGGAGAGAACCAATATCCAGATGAAGATGCACACGCATCTGGCCTTTGTGATGATGGTCGGCCTTCTGGTCCTGGGTGTGATCCTGATCCTTATTATGGAGTGGACCAACGATGCGCCGCTGGCGATCGGCAGTCTTCCGATGTACGAGAAATTGAAAGCGGCGCTGTTCCAGTCCATGTCCCTGCGTACAGCAGGAATGAACTCGATCGATCTTCTGGCGCTCCGGGACTGCACCAAGATCCTTTGCGTCGTGCTGATGTTTATCGGTGCCGGCGCGGGAAGTACCGGTGGTGGTATTAAGGTGCAGGTATTCGCGCTTCTGGCCTATTCGGTAAAGAGCGACCTGAGCGGTAATTCCGAGGTCGTTATCCATAACCATCGTGTATCCCGGTCAACAGTACAGCGTGCGCTGTCGATCTTTACTCTGGGAGTCGGACTGGTTGTGTCTCTTGCCTGCATTTTGTCCGTTACGGAAAGGAATCTTCTGGCAGCCGGGAAATTCACTTTCGTCGATCTTTTGTTTGAATCGGCATCCGCATTTGGTACAGTCGGATTGTCTTCGGCCTCCACGCCGCAGTTCTCGTTCTGGGGTCAGCTGTTTATTATTCCGGTCATGTTCCTGGGCCGTGTCGGACCGATGACATTCGCCATGGGACTGATCATGAAGGATAGAAGCAGCGTGAAAAATGTCTATCCGGAAGCAAAGATCCATCTGGGCTGATATTTGAAGAAAAAGAAAATGAGATGGCGGTCATTCCTGGGGCTCAGGAATGACCGCCTCTTCGTATAGAAACTACAAGTAGACAATGATCCAAAAGAAATGGTGCTGCTCAGCGTTTCTCACTGATTAGTATTCCTCCACTTCATTGTGTATAATGCATCCCCCCGGTGCATTATTGTTATGGATGCTTGCTTTGTATCTATGCTTCTATTTTAGAGAAAAACTTGTCAGATTGTTTTATCAAAATATGAACAAATTGTTTTTGAATTGAAAACGTCAAGAAGAATACATGACAAACAATGTTTTTTCAAATGAGCTGTTTTCTAATTCCCGGTTTTGTGCGAAAATACAACGGTATACATGAAAACAGGGGATTTCAATCATGGGTGATTTTCTAAAGTATCTTAGTTTTGGGCAGGTGCTGAAGGTGGCGACCTACTACTTTTTCTTTATGCTCCTTTTCTGGGGAAGCACCTCGAAATTCGGCAAAAAAGAGTTTAATGACGACCATACGAGTCTGGAAGTGATGAAGTCGCTTCGTGGCTTTTCCGCCATCGGCGTGATCCTGCATCACATTTCCCAGGAAACTGTCTTTCAGCAGCAGAAGGTGCTGACGCCTTTTGTGAATGCAGGCGCATACTTCGTGGCGATCTTTTTCTTCTGCTCCGGCTATGGCCTTTTGAAGAGTCTGGATACGAAAGAGAATTATATGAAGGGGTTCGTGAAGAACCGCATTATCAAGGCGATCACTATTCCGTTTTACGTGAACGTGATCCTTTACGGTCTTTATTATTTTGCCGTCGGCATGAAGTGGCCGAAGGGAAGATGGATCTTAAACTTCACGGGTCTTACCATGATGAATGCCTACGCATGGTTCCCCATTGTTCTGACCATTCTTTATTTTGCTTTCTATCTTTGTTTCAAGTTTATCAAGGTCCGTCCGGTGGCATTTGTGCTGATCTTCCTTGTCATTATCGGTATGGCTGTCGGTTTCTGCTATAACGGCCATTTTGCATGGTGGTACGGGAAGAAGAACTGGTGGCTTGACTGGAATCATCCGAATCATCTCTGGTGGAGAGAACAGAAGATACTGTGGTTCAACGGCGAGTGGTGGATCAACTCGGCCATTGCCTTCCTTTCCGGACTTCTGTTTGCCCAGTATGAAAAGCAGATCGTCGGTTTCTTTAAGAAGGGATATGCAATTAAGTTCCATATCCTCCTGATTCTGACCTATATTGCGTTCCGCCTTTCCGAATACGGCCAGGCCAAGTTCGGTTACTGGACCGAGTATAGCGGAAAAGGCCCGGGCATTGCCGAGAAGATCAAGACTTACTGCTGCCAGGTGCCGCTGTTTGCCCTGATCGGCTTTTTAGTGATCCTGTTTATGCTGAAATACCATGTTACCAACCCGGTGACCCGTTTCTTCGGGAAATTCTCTCTGGATACCTACCTGATGAATCTGATGGCGCTGGAGGTGACCCGCTGGATGATGGAGAAGAACAAATTCCCCTTTAAGATCGGGTCGAAATACAATCTTCTGGCCTTTGCCATCGAATGCATCGTACTTACGGTCCTCCTGGGTGTAGCTGAGAAGTATCTGACCGATGGCGTCAAGAAACTTCTGTTTCCGAAGAAAAAGAAGAAAGAGGAAGCTGCGGCCTGAGCGTGCATTTTCAAAGGACAAAGGAGTCTGAGTTTGGAAGTTTATAACCGGAAAGAGAAAACCATCTATACTGATGTGCAGTATGGCGGCGGATTTTTAAAACGGCTTTACGGCACAAAAGCAGGACGGTTCATCATGCCTTTGGTTCTCAGCCGGGGTGTCTCGAAGATCGGCGGACTATATACGGATACATTCCTTTCCAAAGCTCATATCCGCTCCTTTATCCGGAAAAACAAGATCGACATGCAGGACTATGAAGACAGAAAATTCCGGTCCCTGAACGATTTTTTCACCAGAAAGGTGAAGGAGGGAAAGCGCCCTTTGGATCCTGCGGCAAATGCACTGGTATCTCCGGCTGACAGCAAACTTCGCGTCTATCCGGTAACGGAAGATTCCTGCTTTGAAATAAAGGGAAACACCTATACGGTACGGAGCCTTGTCGGGGAAAACACGGAGATCTCCGGATATGAGGGCGGCATGTGCCTGGTTTTCCGCCTTTCAGTCGATGATTATCACCGGTACTGCTATCCGGATACGGGAAAGACGAAATCGAAAAATGCTATCAAGGGAAAGCTCCATACAGTCTGTGATATTTCCGATCAGTATAAGGTTTTTCAGGAGAACAGCCGGTTCGTCAGTGTGCTTGATACAGAGCATTTCGGCGAGATCCTCATGATCGAGGTGGGGGCGTTAATGGTGGGCCGCATCGTCGATCACGGCGCAAGTGCTTTTACCAAAGGACAGGAAAAAGGCTACTTTAAGCTTGGCGGATCGACCATCGTGCTTTTTGTCGGAAAAGACAGACTCGTCCTCGATGAAGACATCCGGACCTATCTGGAAAAGGGCATGGAAGTCAAGCTCCGTTGCGGCGAGAGGGTCGGAATCATGCCGGAATAAATAGACGGAGACGAAAGATCATTTCAGAAGATCGTTGATCTCCGGGCTTAAGGCAAAGGGATGCTTGATATGCAGATCTTCCAGACATTCTTTGATCCTTCCCAGCCATGCGGTATCAACGGTATCCGGGCCGCTGGCGGCAAAGATAATGGCCGTAAACAGGATCACATCCTTATCGATATACAGGCATTCAAAGCGCCAGGCAGTGGCAGTATCATGTGTCAGGACCAGAAAATAGTTCTTTCCTGAATCGGAAACGATGCCGGAAGGAGATTCCGAAATGGACTTTTGCTCCTGGGCGATTAGTTCGTCATAGTAGCTTCTGGCATCTTCTTCCAACTGGTAATCTGTATAGACCATGTACATGTTTGCGATATTCATGGATTCCGATTTGGAGTAGACCTCTACATAGTGGTCGCGCTTTCTGGGAGAAGCATCGGTATTATCAATGGTGTTATCCAGGTCATAGTAGGCATTCAGATCCTGGGTGGAAATATCCTTTTTCTCCAGCTGCAGATCAGAAAGTACATATTTCTCGAAGCTCTCGATATCAAGGCGGGGAGACTTCTTGCACGAGGTCAGGCTGACCATCAGTGAAATGCATAAAATGAAACTGAATACTTTCTTCATAACTACCTCCGTATATCCCGTGGTGGGATGCCGCCCTTCATCATAACACAATCCCTGCGCGTATGTGTTATAATCTGCGTAAAAGGATGAGAAACATAGTTGAGGGAAAAGGAAGGAAAAGCGGAAATGAAGAAAAAAGTTTCAGTGCTTTTGGCCGGGATGCTGGCTATTTCTATGATACTGTCTGCCTGCAGCAAGGCGGAAGAAACTACTAAGAAAAAGAAGAAGACGAAGAAGACCACGACAACGGAAGAGACCGAAACGGAACCGGAAACAGAGCCTTCCGAAGTAATCACCTCGGAATCTTCCGAGCCGGAAACCATACCGACAGACACAACTCCGACCGAATCCGAGGATGATCCTTTTTCCAAGGAGACAACCATGCCTGATCCGTATCCGGATGCACCGGTTCTGGAGATCGGTCCCCATGAGATCGCTGAATATGAGTATCACGAAGTGAGTATTGAAGAGCAGGAGATCTATAATGCAGATGGCCTGCAGATCGTGGTCACAGGATATAAACTTATGCACGGGATCAGCCGGAGTGTTACCATGCGGATCACGAACAGCACCGGCCATAAGATCAAATTGAAGGATTGTGTCTTTGTCATTGACGGATTTGAAGAAATGGGTCTGTTCGTCAAAGAACTGGAGGATCAGACTACGACGGATCTGGATTTCGAGTATTACTACTACATCGGACAAAGACTCGGACATTGGGATCCGGGCGAGTTCCAGGTGGCTTTCGAATATGATTATCTCGACACGGATGAAAAAGAAGAGATCAAGACGCCTGTTCTGACATTCCAGTCTTCCGCATACGGACAGACAGAGATCATGGACCTGTCCTATGGCGCGGAGATCTATAATGACGGAACATACCGCATCGTTGCGTATGATTTCTATGAAGAACGTGGCGATATGAATCTTATGATTTATGTGGAGAATAACAGCGGTAAGGATATTACCGTCCATGCGGATGAGATCTTTATCAACGGCAAGGATGGAAAGTTCTCTTATTTAGATATGGTTGGCGGAGGACATAAAGCTGTGGATTCGTTCACAGTGATGAAAGACCGCCGCGAGGAGTTCGGCGTGGATGGAGAGATCCATGAGATCATATTGAAGCTGTCGATTACGAATCAGAATGATTACAAAGACGTGATCGAATTGGATCCGGTGAAGATCCATATCGGTTAAGGAGAAGGCTATGAAACTGGTCGATCTGACATGTACCGGGTGCGGCGCAAATGTAAAGGTGGATCCGTCTCTGCAGAAGGTCACTTGTACGATGTGCGGCAAGGAGATGCTCATTTCCCGAAGCGGTGCCTATGGCGAGGGCTATGACCGGGAGATGGGGCGGATCCAGGCGCAAAAAGATGTGGAGGAGACCTGGAAACGCGAGCGGGAAGAGAAGATCCGCCTGCAGGAAGAAGAGAAAAAGAGAAAAGAGCAGAAGCAGCAGATGGATCACATCAGAAAGCAGCTCAACATCATCATGATCGTAGAAGCAGTCATCTGCGTTGCCTTCCTTCTTTCCCCACTGTTCGTGGACAGTGCTTTTGCTCATTCGGTTGCCCGTATCGTGGCCGGTTTTGTGCAG
>CADBGD010000041.1:17520-34385 GCA_902794115.1 Oscillospiraceae bacterium | reverse complement strand
AGCGACGATGATGTGCTGGTGGCGCTGAATATCGGCGGCGATGATTATGTGAAAAAACCTTATACCCTCAGCGTGCTTCTGGCCAAGGTGAAAGTGCATCTTAAGCGGCTGGAGGCCATGAAGAAAAAAGAAGAAGGCCAGGAGGTCAAAAAAGAAAGCAGCGGGAACAGTGCATTTACCGTAGATGAGGCGACCATGAGCTGCCATATCGAAGGAAAGACTATCTCTCTGAAGGCGAAAGAATTCGCGCTTCTTTCCTGCCTTTATGCCCACAGAAATACCATCGTGACCAAAGAGCAGCTTTTCGATGAGGTGTGGGGCGATTCGTTTTATAGTGACGGCACGCTGAACGTGCATATCAGAAGACTCCGCGAGAAAATCGAGGAGAATCCCAACGACCCGCGGTGGATCAAGACGATCTGGGGCACAGGTTATATTCTGGAGATCCCGTCATGAAGGTACGCTATCTTGCTATTGCCTACACGATCCTGGTGCTGCTTCTCGGTGCGTTTTTCTGGACGCGGCTGGGAAATAGGTCAGAAGAGGAATTTCCCATCGATATGCTGGAATTAAATACCAAGGCCGGAAGGATATCTGACAGTCTTTCGGAGGCGTGGGACGAGGAGACTTCGGCGGTGGACCCGGATACCGTTTCCCGGCTGGAGAGAGAAAACGGCTGCGACATTGCGCTTCTTTCCGATCCGAATTATGATTCCGTAAACAATAACTGGATCCGTAACGGCTGGTCGGTGTTCGACTATACAAGAGACGGGAAGATTGCCGGAAAGATCGCCTTTAATGTGCGCAGTTCGGAATACCGTTCCATGGTGGGAAAACAGCGGAATATGGTGGTCATTTCCTGCCTTGTGGCGTACGGGGTGGGGCTTCTGATACTTGGGGCCGTGTGGTATTTTTACATCCGGCCGTTTAGGCGGCTGTCCACTTTTGCGGCGCAGGTCAGTAAGGGTAACCTCGATATGCCGCTGGAGATGACAAAGCACAACTACTTCGGTGCATTTACCGAATCCTTCGACCGGATGCGTGAGGAACTGAAGAATTCGGCGGACCGGGAGATGCGGGCCAACCGCAGTAAGCAGGAGCTGGTGGCGGAACTGTCCCACGATATCAAGACGCCGGTGGCGACGATCCAGGCGACCTGCGAGGTCATGGAGATCAAGTACAAGGAACCGGATATTGCCGAGAAGGTGCAGGTAATTAAGTCCAAGGCTTCGTCGGTGGAGCATCTGGTGGATAATATGTTCCGGGCAACGCTGGAGGAGCTGGAAGAGCTGAAGGTGGAGCCGCGTGAGGAGAGCTCGACGATCATTACGGAGATGCTTTCCGATCTTCGCTTTTATGGCACGGTGGAGCAGCATGGCGAGGTGCCGGAGTGCCTGATCCTGGTGGATAAACTTCGTCTGGAGCAGGTGATCGATAATATCGCGGGAAACTCCTTTAAGTACGCGGGCACTCCGCTGGAAGTGGATTTTCTGTCGGATAAGGATACGGTGCATGTGATCTTTTCCGACCGCGGGCCGGGTGTTCCGGAGGACGAGCTGGCTATGGTGACGACGAAGTTTTACCGTGGTTCGGAGGCAACCGGGAAAGACGGAAGCGGACTGGGATTATATCTGGCGTCGCGTTTTCTGGAGAGAATGGGCGGCGGATTAGAGATCCGTAACCGCGACGGCGGTGGATTTGTGGCCGAGGTCGTGGTGAAGAAAGTGTGAGGCATGAAGGCCGGAGCGGGGTGCGACGGGTGTGGGACGCTCGGGGAAGAGCCGGGGCCGGCGTGATGCAAGGCGAACCAGAAAAAGAGAGGAAAGAATAATGGGAATCGAAGATTTTTTGAGCTCAGGAAATACAAGACTTGATCAGCAGCTGAAGTTTACTGCGGAGATCGATAAGATGACAGGCATATACCGGCGTACGATGCTGATCTCCGGGGTCCGCAATGAGAACGATGCGGAGCACTCCTGGCACATTGCCGTGATGGCGCTTCTTTTTAAGGAATACTGTGTCGAGGAGCCGAATGTGGAGCGGGCCATCAAGATGCTGGTGGTGCACGATCTGATCGAGATCTATGCGGGCGACACCTTTGCTTACGATGTGGAAGGCAATGCCAGTAAGGCAGCGCGTGAGGCGGCCGCTGCCGATAAACTCTATGCCCAGCTTCCTGCGGAGCAGGGGGCGGAACTTCGTGCCCTGTGGGAAGAATTTGATGCGATGGAAACGGTGGACGCGAAATATGCTTCCTGCCTGGACCGGATCCAGCCGCTTCTGCACAACACGTTGACCGAGGGACACACCTGGCGAGACGGCGGTGCTGTCCGGACGCAGGTGGAAGAGCGGGCCCGGATCGTCAAAGAGTTTATGCCGGAGGTGTACTCCTGGATCGCTAAGAATCTGGACCGCGCAGTGGAAAACGGGTGGATGAAAGGGTAAAGGCACAAGTGCTTTTGCCGTAGTTATATATGCAAACTCTGGGTTAGGATGATTCCTGCTATTTTTCCGTAGGCGGCATCGACGTCGAAGCTTCCCTGTCCGAATTCGGAGGTGTAGATGATGTCGAGACCATCGCGCAGGCCGGCCTTGTCATATTCGTCCATTTTGGTGATGGCATCCATCCGGTAACGCGTATCGCTGAGAAGCCCCAAATGTTCGATGAAGAAATAGCGCATGGTCTCGGGGCAGAAGACGGCAAAGTCGGGGCGTCGTTCAGCGCCGCCGATGATGATCTTTGGTTCGTATTTGTACTCCAGGCCGAGAGCCTCCAGTAACTGGGCGATGATTAGCTCGGATTTGGAGCGGAAGATGTGGTTCTTGTGCCGATAGCCGTTTGTGATCCTCGGGTCGTTCCATTCGCTGAGCGCCAGCCACTCGTCCAGGGTGAACAGGAGCGGCTTGGGTGTGGCGGGATCTGCGGGGGAAGGTGCTTTCGGCAGGAAACGATTTGCAGGCCTGGCCTTCTGATGTGAATGTTCGGCTGAATGGATTTCCGTGGAAAGGACCGCCAGTGCTTTTCGCAAAAGAAGAATCTTCTGGGCGGATGCCAGGGCTTGCTGGCCTTTCGGGGTGGAAAGGGTGAACTCCTTCGACTGACGTTTTCCGTCTGTGGTTGTGCTGATCCGGAGGACGTGCGTGGTCTTGCCGCGATAAGTGTGCGTGCCGAAAGAAACACTGGGGAACGATCTGTCTGCGTCCTGGAGTGCGGAAAAAGCGGTGTTCTGAAGGTGGATTGTTGATTCGAGAATGTGTGTAGAAATCATGCGTTGGCTCCTTTAAGTGATATTTGCCCGTGTCGCATCAATTTCATTTCATATCACATCACAAAGTCGAGCATGTACTCATACTTTAGCATCCTTTTTGGGAAAAGAAAATGGGGAAATGGTGTGTGCTCTGCGAACTGCTCTGCAGAGGGGGAATTTTGTAGAGCGGGTGGTAGAGCAGGGTTGTGTGCTCTGCGAAGTGCTCTGCGGAGGGGTGATTTTGTAGAGCGGATGGTAGAGCAGAGGTGTGTGCTCTGCGAAGTGCTCTGCCGAGGGGTGATTTTGTAGAGCGGATGGTAGAGCAGAGCAGTACAATGGGAGCCTATGCTGTGATTGACTTATTTCTCCTCTGAAAGGATCCTAAGGATCTGCAGATATGTCTCTGCGGTGTTGTCGCGCCAGCGGGCGCAGGTGCGCTTGGCGACCTCTTCCGTGGGGGCGGTCCATTTCAGGGAGAAAGTGGTGGCGCCTTTTTCCAGAAGACGGAGATCCACATCCCAGGTGCCCTCGTCGTTGACGACATAGTCGGCATATACGCTGCTGTCTTCATCGGATTCGTGATGCCAGGTCTTGGAGGCGGAGCTCAGATAAGCGCGGATACCGGCAGGAACCTGCGGAAGCAAGCGCTGAAGGATCTCGGTGCCGGCTGGCGTGATGTCACAGGAGAGTACGGTCCGCCCGGAAGCGTCCTTTCGAAGTTCGCCTTTTCTCTCGCCCTCGGTCATGAGCCGCTGGTCCAGAAGTTCCTGCTTGGCCTGGGAAAAGAGAAAATAATCCATGTACAGAGATTCGATGGCGCAGTCGGTCAGCCGCGCAGAAGGGATCCCGCTTACCTTGGAAAGAATAAACAGGATAATGATCTTGGCATTTGGCAGATCGGTGTTGGCCATGGAAAACTCCTTTTTCGAAAAAAGATGTAGTTCATTATACGTCATTTTCCCATGAGAAAAAAGCACGATTCTCTTAATCGGTTTCGATTTCATTTTTTCTTGACAATAATCACAAAACGTTCTTTTTCTATTGATAATCAGCGAAATTTGTGGGTTTTCTTTCAAAAAAGACCTAGCATACGGAAAGAATAATGCTATACTGAATGCGGTGTGAAGGCACCAAATTTCATAAAGAGATTGAGGAGAATTTTTATGATCCGTTTAGACACAACGAACGTACAGCCTTTCCTTGCGGAAGGGGAAATGGAAAGAATGCTGCCGCAGGTCGAGCTGGCTCATTCCATGCTGCATAAGAAGAACGGTCCCGGAAATGACTTCCTGGGCTGGGTAGAACTTCCGAGCAAGTACGATAAGAATGAATTTATCCGCATCCGTAAGGCAGCGGCCAAGATAAGAAAGGATTCCGATGTGCTTCTGGTTATCGGTATCGGCGGTTCCTATCTGGGCGCCAGAGCTGCCATTGAGCTCCTTTCCCACTCTTTTGCCAACATGGCACAGAAGAAAGTAAGAAAGGCACCGATGGTCCTTTTCTGCGGTAACTCTATCAGCGCAACCTATCTTGCTGACCTGATGGATCTTCTCGAAGGAAAGAGAGTTTCCGTAAACATCATCTCCAAGTCCGGTACCACAACTGAGCCGGCGATTGCTTTCCGTATCCTCCGTGCCTACATGGAAGAGAAGTACGGTAAGGAAGAAGCCCGTCAGCGTATCTATGCCACCACAGATAAGGCGAAGGGTGCCCTCAAGAGCCTGGCTACAAAGGAAGGCTACGAGACCTTCGTCGTACCGGATGATGTCGGAGGCCGTTTCTCCGTTCTGACAGCTGTAGGTCTTCTGCCGATCGCGGTTGCCGGTATCGACATCCGTCAGCTTATGACCGGTGCAAGAGATGCTTCCCGTGACTTTAAGAAGGTAGAGATGGAGAATGACTGCTATAAGTATGCTATCGCCAGAAACTGCCTGCTGCGCCGTGGTTATACCACAGAAGTAATGGTAAATTACGAGCCTTCTTTCCACTACATGACAGAATGGTGGAAGCAGCTCTATGGTGAGTCCGAAGGTAAAGACGGCAGAGGCATTTTCCCGGCCGGCGTAGATAACACCACAGATCTTCACTCCATGGGTCAGTACATCCAGGATGGTAAGAGAATGCTCTTCGAGACCGTTGTGGTTATCGATAAGGCCCGTCGTTCCTTCACGATCCCGAATGATCCGGAGAACCTGGATGGATTGAACTTCCTGTCCGGTATGGATATGAACGAAGTAAACCTCAAGGCGATGCAGGGTACGGTTCTGGCTCATGTTGACGGTAAGGTTCCGAACCTCATCATCCACGTTCCGGAGCTGAACGAATACTGGCTGGGCCAGCTGATCTACTTCTTCGAGAAGGCTTGCGGTATTTCCGGTTACCTCAATTCCGTAAATCCGTTCAACCAGCCTGGTGTAGAAGCGTATAAGAAGAACATGTTCGCTCTCCTTGGTAAGCCGGGTTATGAAGCTGAGAAAAAAGCACTGGAGAAGAGACTGAAGAATAAGTAATTTCCATGCGAAAGCACTGTTCTGTCAGCTTATATGTGAAATCAGATGGGGCGGCCTCAATACTTTGAGACCGCCTCATTTCTACGTCCATGAGGGCTTTCGGATTCAGAAACAATCTCGAACAGCGATACTTATATGGACATTGACATAACGTGTGATAGAATATTAAAAAATGTTGATATACGACCCAGCGATCGAAAAAGAGGAGAAATTCATGAAAGCTTCTAAAACGATTCTGTCTATTCTGCTTGCCATGCTTCTGCTTGTTCAGACCCTGCCGGCTACTGTCGCCGCGGATTCGCCGAATAACGGCGATCAGGGCTGCACCGTAGACTTTGTTGCCGCCGGAAACAGCGAAGGCAGCGAAACGGCGGACATTGAAAACGTGATCACGCTGCCCTTGACGGTCAGCAATATGCCGGACGGGTACGAGTTCTCCGGCTGGGTGGAATCGAGATTTACCGAGACGACCGAGGAACCTGTGTTCTACGTGCCCGGTGCGGACTATACCGTCACGGGGAACGCTACCCTGTACGCGCTGTTTACCCGCACTGAAGAGAACGGCGAAGACTCGATATATAAGCTGACTGACGATCTCGCCGTCGGCGGCAAGTACGTCATCACCATCGAAGAGTATGCCGTTGGAAATACCGTATATAACACAAATTACAATCACTACGTAACCGGTCAGACGGTCACGATCGACAGTAGCACGGATACGCTTACCGTTCCTTCCGGCGTTGACGTCAACACGATCCTCTACGAGATCGAATCCGGAAATGATACATACGGCTGGATTTTTAAGAACGTCGGCAACGGTCAGTATCTGACCTTGGGCTCCGACGAATTCCTGATCGTCGGAAATACGCCACTTGCATGGCTGTATCAAAACCATAATCTTGATAATCAGGTCGACACCGAGGGCTATTACTACCTGAGCCTGCGTTCGGACAAGTCCTTCACGACCAACAAGAAAAAGGAGGATAACGTCAAACTGTATCAGAAGCTTCCGTCTTATGTCACGTTCTACATGACAGATCAGGCGATGCCCATGTTTGCGTACCATTCGCTCGTGCTCTCCGGACAGATCGGCGTGAATTTCTATATGGATCTTCCGGAAATCGATGGTGTGGACTATACGGAAAGCTATATGACATTCGAAATTTCCGGAAAGGGCAAAGTATCCGCTGATCCGGTCCCGTACAATTCGACGCAGACGATCGCGGGGAGTACATATTACGGCTTCACCTGCTATGTGAATTCTATCCAGATGGCGGATACGATCACTGCGACATTCCATTACGGCGACGGATTGACTATATCCGAGGAGTATTCGATAGCGCAGTATATCGCGTCGTTCGATACATATGCTGAGACACATCCGGACGAATTTGATGCCGAAACGATCAACCTGGTCCATGCGGTGGCCGACTACGGTCACTATGTACAACCGTTCCTTTCAGATGTGCGCGGCTGGACGATCGGTTCGGGCGATGATCAGTATGCGGAGATGGATAGAGTCTATACGAACGAATATGACATCGATACGGTCAAGGCCGCGGTAGCGGACTATGGGATTCAGAGTACGATGAGCACAGATATTGAAGGGATCAGATACAGTCTGCTTATGGACAGCGGTACGGCGATCTACCTGTACTTCAAGCCAGTTGCGGATTATGACGGCAGTTTTACCGTTTCGGTCGGTGGCAATCCAGAAGCGGCGACAAAGCTGAAAGACGGCAGGTATCTTGTGAAGATCAAGAACATTGGAGCGCATAAGCTGGGCGATCCGTATACGGTCGTTGTGACGACGGCGAACGGCGATTCAACCGTAACGGTCTCTGCACTGTCGTATGTGAAAGGTTTGCTGGATGCGGAAGCATACAAGGACAACACCAACGCGCAGGACGCTGCCGCAGCAATCTATTATTGCCATGTTGCCGCGCAGGCATATAAAACAAAGCATCCGTAAGTGAGGAAGAAAAAATGGAACAATATGAATCTCTGAAAATCGAAATCGTCGCCTTTGAAAGCGTCGACATTATCACCGATAGCGGCGACCCGCTCGGCCCGGAACTCGATGCCTGAATCTGAGTCTGCCGATCAACACAGGGGGCTGTCTCAAAATGAATTGAGACAGCCCCTTGCTTTTTTGCCACTTTCTATTTTGATCCATCACCTGCCGGCAATCTCTGTTCTGGACCGGGTGAAGTGGGATAGAAGCGTCAATACTAATCCCAGCCCGCATAAGGCGATGTAACCGAGAAACAGGACTTCGCCCCGAAGGAGGAAGCCGTCCAAAATCGTCACATCGACCGTTCCTGTGGAGTTGACGGAATAGAGAAGGCAGAAGAGGCCCATACCGGCCATGCCGATGAGTGAGACGATCAGATGACAGAGGAGATACGGTTTTGCTTTATTCCGCCATGCGGCGAAAGAGATGAGGCCGAATAAAAAGAGAAGGACGCCGTGTAAGATGACAAATCCGCTTGCCAGAAGCAGTATGAAGGATTCAGTTACGAAGTCGTCCCTTTTGCCCCAGCTTCCGGCGAAAAGCTCTAAGAAAGAAAAGCCTCCCACAAGTCCGCAAAAGAGAAATGCGTAAAGACATGTGATGATGTTCGTAAGCAGGTTTGTGATCTTAAAGCCAACCATGTCTTACTCTCCTTTGTAGATATACATGGCCGGGCGAACACCTTCGTCATCGTCGATGACACGGTCGAAGCTGTCCCAGCCGGCGTGGCCTGTGTAGGTGACCATCAGGGCGGTATTGCTCTGGATACCCGGGGAGCGCAGCCACCAGGGGGCGAAGGTCTTTCCGAGGACGTCATCGGTATATCCGCTGTCATCAAATCCGTTGAAATCATCCGTTCCGTAATATCTGTCTTCGTCGAACACGAGACGGGCCACGCCTTTGCTCTCGGCATAGGGGGTGCAATCCGTGATTAAGGCCTGACAGTTTCCGTGCATGGATTCGTCATCCCAACTGGTGAAATTGAAATATTGCATGACTTCCTCCATGCTCAGAAGGAAGACTTTATCCTGCGTGTCATTTCCACCGGGGGTCGACGTTGTGGCATTGTCCGGATTGGAGTTCGTAACGGGAATGATCCGGGACTGTTCTGCCGGATCGAACGCGGTGTTATAGAAATCATTATTCAGGAAATCACGAAGTGCGCAGTTTTCCCAGGTAACTGCGCTGTAGTCGGTATGGTAGGGAACACCATCCAGCACATACCGGCTGATGACCAGATACTTTTCATCATCTTCAGAAAGAATGATCCACTCGACCGGCTCCGGTCCGTTCTCCAGGTTTCCGTCCTGCTCGTAGTGACCCATAAGGATATAGCCGTCATCTGTGACCGTGTTGTCCTCTGGTCCTTTTTCCGGAAGCGTTACTGCGGAAGGATTAAGATACAGGGCGGGACGGACACCCATACAAGAGTCACTCACCATCTCCGAGTCGTTCGTATGAACGCCGCCAAGGCTATTTACTGCAATGCCTCCGGGTGTTCTTAACCACCAAAGTCCCACATCTAATCCTACTAAACGATCGATATCAAAATAGTCTTTGGAAGATTCCAGCTGCTGTTCTGTCCATACCCAGTGGGTGCAGTTTTCTCCGGCATAGGGTGTGACCTCGGCTGCGAGATCCAAGCAGGTTCCGCCATAGATGCTGTCATTCCAGTTTTCAAAAGTGAAATTGTCCCGCAATTCTTCCACGCTTAAGCAGAAGATACTATCCTGTGTTGCATTTCCGGAGGGAATATCGAGAGCGGGATTGGCGAAATTCATGATGGTGGACTGTTTTATCAGTGCTTGTTCTTCTTCGTTAAAAGCACTGTTCAGAAAGTCGTTATTGAGCCAGGCGCGAAGTTCGGAATTCTCCCACGTGAGCTCGGAAGTATCCGAGTTAAACGCATGGGCGTCCAGAATATAGCGACTGAGCAGAAGAATGCTGTATTCGTCTGATGACACGACCTGCCACTCAATGGGCTCCGGTCCGTTTTCCAGGTTTCCGTCCTGCTCATAATATCCGAAAACCACATAGTCGCCGCGCACCTCGCAAAGCGCGGGACGCGCGGCGGTCGTCTCTGCAGTTGTTTCTGATTCAGCGGTTGCTTCTGATTCCGAAGCAGATGTGTCCACGGCACTTGAGGCATCACTTTCCTCTTCGTCCGTTTCGCTTTCTTCGGTTTTGGTTCCGCTCTTTTTCTTACCGGAACTGTCTTTTTCGCTTTTGCCTTTGCAGGCGGTCATGGAAAAGACGAAACTACATGCCAGAATGGCAGCAAAGATCTTTTTCTTCATATTTTTCCCCCAATTCATACCATAAAATGAAAAGATACTTGACTGTTTCCGTTATCTTTTTGAAATCTATTATACATCTTCTACAAAAGAAGCGCGTGGACAGGTAAACTGTTCGGCCGGCCGGTGCCGGGTCATGTAGGGACAAGATGCTTTTTTTGCAGTAAAATAAAGGAAATCCTCTTCTTTAAGGAGAAATGCGATCTGCTATGAAGACCCGTCCCGTACCTCTTTCCAAATCCGACCTCATGAAGGTCGAAAGCCCGGCCCGTTATGTTGGCGGGGAGTTTAACGCTGTGATCAAAGAAGAGATGCTGGAGGAGCTGGAAAAGACCGGCAAGACCTCCTATCTGCGTTTCGCCTTCTGCTTTCCGGACATTTATGAGATCGGCATGAGTAACCTGGCGCTGCAGATCCTTTACCATGTATTAAACGACGATCCGCATATTGGCTGCGAGCGTGCCTTTTCCCCGTGGATGGATATGGATGCGCTTTTGCGGGAAAAGAATATTGCCCTTTATTCCCAGGAGACAAAGACACCGCTTTGCGATTTTGATGTTCTGGGTTTTACTCTCGGCTACGAAATGTGCTACACCAATGTGCTGCAGATGATGGATCTGGGAAAGATCCCGCTTCTTTCCAAGGACAGAGGCGAGGAGGATCCCTTGATCTGCTGCGGCGGTCCCTGCGCGTATAACATCGAACCTATGGCGGATTTCTTCGATATTGCCATGATGGGTGAAGGCGAAGAAATGATCCTGGAAATGTGCGAAAAGATCCGGGAATATAAGCTTTCGAAAGAGACGGACCATCCTATTTCGAGAGCACAGCTTCTGAAAAATCTCGATGCGATCGAGGGGCTCTATATCCCGTCTCTTTATGAGGTCACTTACCGCAAAAAAGATGAAGTGAAAGCAGGAGAGCCCTATGGCGCACTCCTGCATCCGCTTTCCGGTGACGTGAAGACCACCATCAAGAAGCGCATCATTAAAGATCTGGATACCTGTTCGTATCCTACGGCGCCGGTGGTTTCCAACCTGCGTGTCGTCCATGACCGATCCTATCTGGAAGTGTTCCGCGGCTGTATCCGCGGCTGCCGTTTCTGCCAGGCCGGGTTCATTTACCGGCCGGTAAGAGAAAAATCGGTAGAAGTGCTTTGCGAACAGGGAAGGCTTCTGGAAAAAAATACCGGCTACGATGAGATGGGACTTCTTTCTCTGGCGACATCGGACTACACGCATTTCCCGGAGCTGGCGGAAAATCTCCTGTCCACATTTGAAGGGCATCACACCAGTCTGTCGCTGCCGTCACTTCGACTGGACTCCTTTTCTCTGGACCTGATGGAAAAGGTGCAGAGCACGAGAAAATCCGGCCTGACTTTCGCGCCGGAAGCGGGCACCCAGCGGCTTCGCGACGTCATCAACAAGAACATTAAAGAAGAAGATATTTTCTCCGCGCTGCGGCTGGCTTTCATGGGCGGCTGGAGCACGGTGAAACTGTACTTTATGCTGGGCCTTCCGACGGAGACCGATGAGGATGTCTTAGGGATCGCGGACCTGGCCAAGCGGATCGAAAAACTCTATTTCGATATCGGAAGAGAGACGGGCCGGAAAATGCGCCGCCTGGATATTACCGTGTCCACGTCGCTTTTCATTCCGAAGCCTTTCACGCCTTTCCAGTGGGAAAAGCAGGACGTAAAAGAAGAACTGATCCGGAAGCAGCGACTTCTGAAAGATAATCTGCGGAGCCGGAATATCCGCTATGCCTGGCATGACTTTGATTCCTCCGTGTGGGAAGTGGTGCTGGCCAGAGGCGACAGACGGCTTTCGCCGGTGCTTCTGGAAGGATATAAAAGCGGACTCTATTTTGATGCCTGGGACGACCATTTCCAGTACGGAAAATGGCTGGAGATACTGGAAAAGCACGGTCTTTCGATCGAAGATTTTTCCAGAGAGTTTTCCGAAGACGAAGCGCTTCCCTGGGATCATATCAGCGTAGGCGTCAATAAGAAGTTCCTTCTTTCGGAGCGGCATCAGGCCTATTCGGAGACCACCACGCCTTCCTGCCGGGAACACTGCTCCGGCTGCGGCGCCGCAAGCTTTGGCGTCGGCGAGTGCTTTTCGAAGAGAAATGCCATGAAGGAGAATAAGGAGGTTCTGGAAAATGCTGCAGAGTGAACGCGAAAAGATGATGACCATGCAGCCGCACCAGACGGCGTATGTGCAGCGCTGCACCTTTACAAGGTCCGGGGCGACCACTTTCCTTGGGCACCTGGACCTCATGACCTGCTTTGAGCGGGCGGCCAGACGGGCGGAACTTCCGATCCTTTATTCTCAGGGTTATAACCCCCGTCCCATGATGGTATTTGCGCTGCCTTTGGGCGTTGGCATCGAGACCACCAGCGACTATCTGGATGTGTCCTTGAACCGGCCTTATGATCCGGAAAAGTTTGTTTCGGAAATGAATACTTTCCTTCCTTTGGGGCTTCGGATCCTTTCCTCGAAAGCCATCCCGGAACCGAAGGAAAGCATCATGTCCATCGTGACTACCGCCTTTTACCGCTTCGAGGCAAAGGGGATTCGGGAAGCCATGAAAAAGGCTTTTGACCAGGAGTCCTTGATGGTCACGAAGATCGCCAAAGGAAAAGAAAAGCAGACGGATATCCGCCCTCTTCTTTTATCCCTTTCCCAGGCGCCTTCCGACGATCCGGACACAGTGGATTTCTATGCCTGCGCGGGTTCCGAGAAAAATGTCCGTCCGGACCTTCTTCTTCAGAGCCTGACCCGCTACTGCGGCATGAATGAGGAAGTGGCCGAAAATACGAGAGTCGTCCGCATGGGGCTGTTTTCCGGAGAATACCCGCGGATCATCCCGATCTCCGAAGTGAAGGTGCGGCCGGTGGAGGCCAAGCCCGCCGAGAAGACGGAAACAGCCTCGGGAGAAAACACGGAAAACGCATCGGGAGAAAACACGGAAAACGAAGGCCGATAATTGTGTTTTTTTCGCGTTTCGTGTAGAATTTCCTTGTGATAGATATAGGGGGAAATGAAGATGGCACCCATCGAACAGGACTTTGCTGAAAGTCTTTTGCATATTTTTGATAATGTACTTCTGACGGAGGGCATGGCTCTTTCGAAGGGGTACTTTTCTGATCTTTCCATTGCCGAGCTGCATACACTCAACGCCATCGGGCCGTACGAGGCTCGTACCATGACCGAGACCGCCAAGATCCTGGGGATCACGGTGGGCACGCTGACGGTGGCCATTGACCGGCTCGTGAAAAAGAAATATGTGGAGCGCCAGCGTGACACCAAGGACAGAAGAATCGTGCGGATCTCGCTGACCCGCCAGGGAAAGCTTGCCTACCGCATGCACTCCAAGTTCCACAGAGTGCTCGTCAAGCGCATTATGGACCCGCTGTCGGAGGACGAAAGAAAGCTTCTGACGAAAATGGTGGGCGAGATCGATAACTACGTCGAAGAACAGTACAAGAAATACAGTAACGGTGAGCAGTATAAGCGCATCGTCCGTGATGATACGGAGGTTTGACCATGGCTTCTTTGAAGAAGAATCCGGCTGAGGGAAATGCACCGGAAGAGAATAAGAACACTTCGGTCCCGGAGGGAAAAGACGAGATCTACGAGACCCTCGTCGGCATGCTTTCCGAGCTTTTGGATATGCCGAAAGAACAGTTTTCGCCGGACACGGAGATCTTTGAAGAGCTGCCGCTGGATTCGCTCCAGCTTTATGAACTGGTGGTGGACCTGGAAAGCCACTACGAGATCCGCATTCCGGACGAGGCCATCGAGAAGGTCCACACGATACAGGACGTGGTCGACATGATCGACGGAGCCGAAAAATAAGCGAAGCGGCAGGGAAAAGTTTTGCAGTATATTTTTATCGTCAATTCCAATATCCACAAGCGCAGAAAGACAGGCCTGGAAAAGGCTGTGGCGGCGCTTCCTTCCGATCTGCGGAATAAGTCGAAGATCGTCTATACCGAACGGCCGAACCATGCGGAAGAGCTGGCGGTGACCTATGCGGAAAAGTACGGCTCCGAGTGTATTATCTTTGCCTGCGGCGGCGACGGGACCATTCATGAGATCGCCAATGCACTGGCGTTCCGGAATTCACCGATGGGGATCATTCCGCTGGGAACCGGAAACGACTTTGCCAGAAGCATCTATCCCAAGGATATCTATAAGAAACCGCTGGAGATCTTAAAGCATCTTTCCGAGCCCAATATCCGGCCGATCGATCTTTTACGTATCGACAGCTATGACATGATGGGCAACCATATTCCCATGTGGAGCCGGTACTGCCTGAATGTGGCGTCCATGGGCCTGGATACCCAGGTGCAGGCGCGGGCCAAGCGCATCGTGGCTAAGCATCCGAAGAGCCTTCTTTTCAGAAATAATGCTTATCCCATCGCGGCGATCCGGACCCTTCTCGGCGGCTGGAGTTTCAAGATGGATTATTCCATCGAGCTGACTTCCGGCGAGATAATCGAGAAGAAGAATGTTAGGTATTCGCTGGTGAGTATCTGTAACGGCCGGTATTACGGCGGAGGATATTGTCCGGCACCGGATGCGTCTTTGGACGACGGGGCGCTGGAGGTGTGCCTGGTGGATCATATGTCCCGGGCAAAAGCACTGTCGCAGTTGAATAAGTACAAAAAGGGAAAGCATGTGGGTCAGCCCGGCTTTACCACATTCCATAGTACCAGTGGTGTGTTCTCTTCTCATGACAGCAATTTGCAGCTGCAGGGAAATTACGACGGCGAGGATTTCTTCGGACATAAGGTCCGTTATGAGATCGTGCCGAATGCTATTCAGCTGGCGACATTTTCGTGAAGATGTATTTCTGAGAGTTTCGCTTCGAAGGATCAGCCCTGAAGATTCACGTCATTCTTTTCCATT
Source organism: Oscillospiraceae bacterium (assembly GCA_902794115.1). Taxonomy (GTDB): domain Bacteria; phylum Bacillota; class Clostridia; order Saccharofermentanales; family Saccharofermentanaceae; genus Scatonaster. The sequence goes on along the minus strand of CADBGD010000041.1, from coordinate 19,400 downwards.
TCTTTCATCCAGGAAAGGACCGCTTCGGTCATCTTGTGGGCGTCGCGGTCGTAGTCGGCCGGCATGAACGGTTTTCCGAAATGAATGGTGATGCGCTTTCTTCTGTGATGAACTTTATCCCATGTCTGGGGACGCTTCATATGACGGGACCATGCCTGATAGCCGCCCTCGATATACACGGGGAGAAGCGGGGCATTGGCCTTGATGGCGATATAGGCGGCGCCGTCTTTAAATTCGCCCAGATGGCCGTCCGAAGTACGGGTGCCTTCCGGATGGACCAGAATGATGTTGCCGTTTTCTACTTCTTTTTTCGCTTTGATAAGACCTCTCACCGGATTTCCGAAACGGTCCACGGCGATGCCTCTTCCGACATGCATCATGACACGGCCGAGACGTCCGTAGTTGGTCTCCAGGTCAGATGCTGCCAGGGCGCAGAAATACTTTCTATGCTTTCTCGGAAGACAGCTCATGATCCACATGCCGTCCGCGTAGGTCTGGTGATTGGAACAGATCACGTAAGGATGAACGGAAGGAATATTTTCTTTCGATCCGGCACGGAGCTTGACGAGAATATGGGTGATGGCCATGGAAACGTGATACCAGAAAAAGCCCGTAAATCCACGTGGAGTCGGGTACTTATTATTCAGCTCGTCCATAGAATGGGTCGGCTGGGCGTTCTTCTCTTTGTCTGACATGGTATTCTCCCCTTTAGCATATATAATATAAAAATGCCATACAGAAGACACTCTAACCCACATTTTCGGGAATGTCAATTCAGAGTTTGTTGCGGAATCTGCACAAGACGAAGGTGCATTTCCCATATAACCTATTTCAAAACAATAGACGAAAAAGCGGGAAAGTGGTATCATCAGTTGATGCGTACTTGATTCGTGGGGGATCTGGCGCAATACGAGGATAAGCCGGTGGAGTAAGCGCCGGTACGGAGGATATATGCCGATAGTAGTCGGAAAACCACTGCATGAGGGCGTCCGTTACGAGACGATGCGGGATCTGGTCTTTGGAGTCAGAGAACAGTTTGCTACCCGGGATGCCTTTATCTTTAGAAGAAAACCCACTGAAGCGGAGATCCATAAGACCTATATGGATTTCACCACAGATATCGAATATTTGGCGGAAGCTATCTCCCTTAACGGTTTCCAGGGCGGACACCTGGGCGTGGTGGGAGAAAATGCCTATGAGTGGATGGTGTCTTATTCCGCCATCCTTTCCAGCGGTTCCGTAGGACTTCCGCTGGACAGACTTCTTCCGGAACAGGAACTCATCAGCCTTCTGGTCAGAGGCAAGATCGAAGTGCTTTTCTATCACCAGAAGCATCACGAAATGATCATGAATATCGCCAAAAACGAGGCCGAGAACGGTGTGCAGGTGAAGAAGTATATCTGCATGTGCACCGAGTATCTGGCCCCGAATCTGACCTGGCCGGAGGACGATCCGCGATTTGTGGATATCCAGGAATGGATCGCGGAAGGAAAGAAGTCCGTCGAGGGCGGCTCCAGCATTATGCGCACCGTAAAGATCGATCCGGAAGAGACAAGGATCATCCTCTTTACATCCGGTACCACGGCCATGAGTAAGGGCGTTATGCTGTCCCATAAGAACATCATGTCCAATGTCTACGCCATTTCGACGACGCTGACCTTGAACCCGGGCGAGCGAATCTTCTCGATCCTGCCTTTGCACCATACTTTCGAAAACACCTGCGAATACTTCATGTTCGTCCGCGGCTGCTGTATCTGCTATTCGGACGGACTCCGCTATATCGTAAAGAACCTGAATGAATGGCACGTGGAAGCCAGTATTTCCGTGCCGCTTCTTTTCGAAAATATTCACGGTAAGATCAAGTCCGGTATTGCCGAGTC
>CADBGD010000041.1:0-17497 GCA_902794115.1 Oscillospiraceae bacterium | reverse complement strand
TATATCGAGGATTTCAACAACTGGGGCTTTGAGTTCCTGATGGGATACGGCCTGACGGAGACATCTCCGGTTATCGCCGTTACCACGAATAAATGCAATGTCTACGGAAGTGTCGGCCGTCCGCTGACTGACGTGGAAGTGATGATCGATTCAGAAAGTACCAAGATTGGTACAGTAGGTGAGATATTATCAAGAAGTGATTGTGTGATGCAGGGTTACTACGAGAATCCGGAAGCCACCGCGGAAGTTCTGGAGAAGGACGGGTGGTTCCACACCGGAGATATGGGTTTCCTGGATAAGAAGGGATGTCTCCATATCACCGGCCGCGTCAAGTCCATGATCGTCCTGACCAACGGAAAGAAGGCCTTCCCGGAGGAGATGGAATCGCTTCTGAATAACATTCCCGGTGTGAAGGAAGCTTTCGTCTGGGGCGCCAAGGATGAGAAGGATGCGGTGGATATCTGTGCCAAGCTCCTCATTGACCGCAAGGTGGTCGGCGAGAATCTGCCGGTGCCGGATACTACTGCCGGTGATAATGCCATCCGTGAGTATCTGAGCTCGAAGATGAAGGAAGTCAACCATCAGATGCCGGCCTATAAGGCGATCCACTATTTCGTCTTCTCTGAGACCGAGATGGTGAAGACCACGACTTTGAAGGTGAAGCGGCCTCAGGAACAGCAGGCGATCGAAGAGAAGCTTGCTGCTTCCGGAAAGACAATGAAAGCGGCGAACGGACAGAATCTCGATGCACTCTGATCACCTCTGATTCTTTCTTGTAAGGAGGTACGGATATGGCTTTCCATCTGCTTTTAGGTGTACACCCGAGTACGCTCATGGATGCTGCCCTGGACCGGATCTGCCAGGAGGCCGTGAAGTGGCCGACACGCCGCGGCTATATTATCGTTCCCGAGAAGATGAAAGCGGAAGTGGAGCGCCGCTATATCGAGACCCTTTCCGCAAAGAAAGGAAAGACGGATCATTCTGCTTTCATGATGATCGATGTGGTCAGCTTTTCCCGTTTTGCCTACCGTGTATTAAGCGAGGTCGGGGGCGCGGGCGGAAAGTCCATGTCTCCCATTGAGCGGACGATCCTTCTTCACCGTATCCTGAAAGAGGATAAAGCTGATTTTTCCCTGCTGTCTCATTTTTCCGAGCGTGTGGGCTTTGTCCATGACGTGGATGAGGTGCTGGGCGATTTTTACCGTTATGATGTTTCGCCGGAATCCCTTATCGAGATGGATAGAAGCGGCATCGATCCCATTACTGCCCAGAAGATCTCGGATTTCGGCATCCTGATGAAGAAGATGGAAGAACTTCGTCAGGAATATGGCTATGCGCCGGAACGTATTTCCATGAAGAAGCTTGTGGAGGTGCTGGAGAAGTTTTCGAAGAAGGATCCGGACACGGAAAAGTGGCCGCTGAAGAGACTTCGTTTTTTGCGTGACGCATCGGTATGGATCCTGGGCTTTGGCGAGAACCGGGCCTTTACTCCTGAGGAATGTAACATTGTTACACTCCTTGAAAGTGTGGTCTCAAAGGTCACCATGACGGCCATTTCGGATCCGGACGGAAAGAATGCGGATCAGGATATCTGTCACTTCGGAGATATGACGGTCCGCTATTTCCAAAAGAATCTTTCTGTCACATCGGTGACTCCGGTTTCGGAGATGCCTTCGCGGGATGCGGCTCTTTCCACCATCGCATCGGATTATGCCTCCCGGTCGGCGCGGGTTCGAGAAGATCTTTCTGCTCCGGTGGAGATCAAGGTATTCCGCCGGATCAATGACGAGCTGGAATATATTGCAGCTAAGATCCGGGAGATGGTCATGTTCTCCGGATACCGGTACCGGGATATCACGGTCGTCCTATGTGACGAGGGGAAATACGGGAATTCACTTCATGCCGCCTTCTCCAGATACGGACTGGATCTGTTTCTGGATCAGAAGTCGCGACTTAACGGCACGGCGTGGATGCAGTATGTGAAGGCCATTATGGACATGTGCTGCTATAACTGGAAACTTCCGTTTGTCATGAACTGGATCAAGTCCGGATTCGTGGAAGTGCCCCCGGAGAATGTCCACCGTTTCGAGAATTTCTGCCTGGCTCACGGACTTCGGACGAAAACGAAGATCCTTCACTGTCTGGATTATGTGAAGTCGGATGAGGAAAAAGAGATATTTTCTCCGATCTCGGTGCTTTTGAATCAGCTGGATACGGAATTAAAGCCCATGACTTCTGCCAAGACCTGTCAGGCGAGATCTGTGGCCCTTCACAATTATCTGGTGGGAAAGAAGAGCCTTCTGGAATACTGGGTGAAGGAATGGAGCGAAGGGGGAAACCAGGAAGCCGCACTGGCTCTTGCTGCCTCGTATAATGCTATGGATGATGCGCTTTCGGCCCTTTCCGGTCCCTTGGGGGATTTCCCTATTACCATCGGAAATTTCTGCGATGCCCTGATCTCCTCTGTGGCTTCCCAGAGTGTGTCGAAGATCCCGTCTTATGTGGATCAGGTCACGGTGACCGATCCCGGAAATGCATACCGGCGTCCCTGTAAAGTCATGTTTATCGTGGGACCGGACAGAAAGAATTTCCCGTTTACGTCTCCGGCGGAAGGATATCTGAAGAACCGGGAAAGAGAGATCCTTTCCGAGAAGCTTTGCATGGATTTTCCGAACCATGCCAAGGATCAGAGCTATGCGGATTTCTTTAAGGCCTGCGCGCTTCTGGATGTGCCTTCGGAAAAGATCGTCTTTACGATGCAGAACTCCGTGGAGATCTCGTCTATGGTGCTTTTCCTGAAGGAGAATTATCCCAAGATCCGTCCGGAAGTGGTGGATCAGCTGTCTCTTTCCGACCCGCGTGTGATGGATAAAGAGAAGATGCGGGATCTTCTCCGGGAAGTCCTGACCGGAAGAGTCCAAGTGGAAGAGGAAGAAAAGCAAAAGCTTCTTTCGATCTGGGTATCTTCGTTTCAGATGGAAGATCTTTCCCGTGAGGGCGAACCGGATACGGAGCTGAAGATCCCGTCCGAGATGCTTTCGCGCCGTTTCCGTGACCACCTGAACATGAGCGTGTCCGGCGTGGAAAAATATGTGATGTGTCCGTATAACTATTTCGGTGAGAATATCCTGGGACTTCAGGAGCGGGAGATCCAGACGGTGAAGCCGACGGAGATGGGTACGCTTGCCCACTCCATGATGGAACTGGCGCTGACCGAATATCACATGCAGATGGCGGAAGAAAACGATCCGGAAAAGAAAAAGGAGATCCACGATTCTTTTGTGAACCGGGATAAGTTTTCCTGGTCCGAAGATCTTCTTTCCCGGGCGCAGCAGATCGAGCACTTCGCCTATACGGAAGATCCGGCGATGCGGACGGATGCGGATACCAAAGTTCTTCGCGCTGCTTCGGAGACCCTTCAGGAGATCTTTGACCGGATCGATCCGGAGGGATATGTGCCGGTGGAGTTTGAAAAGGAATTCGGAAAAAGCGGAATTCCGGGCTATGAAATGACTCTCAAGGACGGAAAGGTGGTCACCTTCGGCGGCACGATCGACCGTGTGGACAGAAATTTCAGCGACAATACATACCGGATCGTGGATTATAAGACAGGGGAAAAGAGTATTAAGTACGATGCTCTTTATGCCGGTGCCAGCGTGCAGCTTCCGGCCTATATGTTCATGTATCAGAGCATGCATCCGGATCTTGTGCCGACCGGAGTCTCTTACATGCGGGTCACTTCGGTAAAGAATTCCGAGGATGTATTGGGTATGCGTCTGGATCCGGATACGATCGCAAAGGCAAGAGAAGCCTCGGTGAAAGAGACCTTCGGACAGAGTAAGTATTCCATGCAGGCGGAAGGGGAGGACATGCTTCTTGCCGGACAATATGCCATCGACAAGATCCGCGAAAACTGCGAGCAGATATTCAGCGGCGATTTCCCATCCCGGCCGGGAAAATACGAAAAGGCCGCCGAGATGGACTGCCAGAAGTGTAAGTTTGCGCCGGTATGTAACGGAGATCCGCAATCTCCGAAATACCGATTCCTGGAGCAGTTGAAGAATTCCAATCCGGATAAAAGAATCAACAAAGAGAAAGAATACTGGAAAGCCTTGAAAGGAGAGACGGACGATGAAGCCGACAGCTGAACAACAGAGTATCATTGATGCCCCATCCGGCAATATCCTGGTCAGTGCGGCGGCCGGTTCCGGTAAGACAACTGTCATGACCGAGCGCATCGTCTCTCGTATCGTTAAGGGCGAACTGACAGTTGACCGGATGCTGGTCATGACATTTACCAATGCGGCTGCGGCCAATATGAGTGCGAAGATGGAGCAGAAGCTTCGTGAGCGCTTGTCTTCGGAGACGGATCCGCTCCTTCGCAAACGCCTGAGTGAACAATTGGCGGCGCTGCCGTCCGCCTGGATCTCCACCATCGATTCTTTCTGCAGTAAGGTGATCTCCAGCTTTGCTTCGTCCGCCAGGGATGAAGAAGGCAATTTGATCCTGGAACCGGGAAGTTCGATCCTGGATGAGAATCACGGAAATGTGCTTCTGCGGGAAGCTTTTGATGAGGCTTTCGAAAAGGGGTATCTTCTTTCGGGAAAAGCAAAGACGGATGAGGCCTTTGCGTCTTTACCCATGGGATCGGATAACGATATGTGGACATGGTCTCTTTCGGATCCGGATCTTTCCCGAAAAGAATGGGCAGAGAAATTTCTTTCCATGACCGAAGCCTTCGGAAGCGGCCGCAATGACGGAGCGCTGAAGGAAGATATGATAGATAAGCTTTCTTATCTTCGAAGTCTTCCGCACTACCGGGAGTGGCTTTTGGAACATCTTGCCGAAAAGAAAAAAGAAGCCGAGGATCCTTGCCGTTCTTCCTGGGCAAAGAAAATCCAAAAGCAGATCCGGGAGCTGGTAAAAGAACGTCTTCCTTCTATAAAAATGGCTCTTTCTCTCGTGGATGAAGTGCTTTTCGTAAAGAAAGAAAAGGATAATCTGGGGCGGCAGGCCATGATGAAAGAATGGCTGAACTATGTTCTGGAAACCGGCGAGAAGATCCTTTCGGATGAGGACATGAGCTGGGAGGATATGACGGATCTGGTAAACCGGTATCCCACAGGAGAATTTAAAAACCCGACTATTTCGGCCAAAAGTGATGAGAGTCTTCAGAACTTCGCCGAATATCTGGTGCCGCTTAATGAACTTCTTTATTGCTTCTGCGGATTGGGCGCCAAGACCAAGATCAAGTCTTTTGTTTCCAATGTCCGCTATTACTTCGGAAAGACACCGGATGAGCTGAAAGAGGAAGCGCAGGATACTTACGGTCTTCTGGCCCGGTATTTCGAGCTGATCCTGGCATCGGATGCGCTCTATACGAAAAAGAAAAGAGATGAATCTTCTCTGGATTTTTCTGATCAGGAACAGCTGGCGCTGGAACTTCTTTCCAAGGAGGAAGTGGCCGGATACTATAGAGATCTTTTCGATGAGATCTATATAGACGAGTATCAGGATAACAGTGGCGTGCAGGATGCCATTGTGCAGAGCTTTTCCAGAAATAATGTATTCTTCGTGGGCGACGTCAAGCAAAGTATTTATCGTTTCCGTCATGCCAAACCGCAGCTTTTCCTGGACCGCTACGAGGAGTATGCCGGTGGAAAAGATGGCACGTTATATGAACTGAAACAGAACTTCCGCTCGGTGCCGGATGTCCTTTCTGTGGTCAATGAGGTTTTCGATTCGATCATGGGAAAAGAATATGCCGATATCGAGTACGATGAGTCCCACCGCCTGAATCCGGGAAGAGCTTCTTACGAAGAAACTTCCGGATCGCCTGTGGAAGTGATCCTGGCGGAAGATGTCTGGGAAGATGATGAGGAAGAACAGGGCGAGGAAGGGACGGAAAAAGCCATCGACGATGAGACCGCCGATAAGATCGAAAAAGAAGCGCTGATCGCGGTCCGGAAGATCCGTGAGCTTTCTTCTCTGCCCGGATTCTCATATAGTCAGTGTGCGATACTGACCACTTCCAACGATGCGGCTATGAAGGCGGCAGAAGTTCTGATGCTGTGCGGTATTCCGGCACAGGGCCCATATAAGGGAAATATACTTCAGCATCCGGATCTCCGGGTGATGATCGATCTGGCGAGGATCACGGATAACGGCCTTCAGGATATTCCGCTGGCAGGTGTCATGAAATCTCCTATCCGTCAGGGTGGATTTACAGATGAAGAACTTCTTGCGATCCGTCTCTTTGCTGATGAGAACGGAAAGAAAGAGATCCCGTTCTGTGAGAAGGTGCAGTTCTATGCGGAAAAAGGAGAGGGGAATCTGGCAAAACGGGTACAGGATTTTCTTTCTTTCCTCCATCAGAACCGCACGTATGCGATGCAGATGACGGTGGCAAAGTGGCTGGAGCATGTATATGCGGAGACGGCTTTCCCGGGATGGGTACTGGCATCTCGGGACGGGGAAAGCCGCTATTATGCCCTGATGGCACTGATCAACTGGGCAGAGCGTTTTGATAAGTCCAGAAATACAGGACTTCGCGCATTTGTGGATTATATCGAAGAGATGGATTCACAGAAGAAAGCAACTACCGATATTGAACTGTCGGCTTCTTTGGAGGATGTCGTGAAGTGCATGACGATCCATAAGAGTAAGGGTCTGGAGTTTCCGTATGTATTTCTTTGCGGACTTCAGGGATCCGGGAAAACTAACCACCCGCCGGTCCTTTTGAACGAGCGGGGAGAGATGGCCTGTCTTCGTTATCGTCCGGAGTGGCAGAGCAAATATGAACCCCATGATTTCTTCCTTCTGAAAACGGAAGAGAGAAGAGAGTCGGATGCGGAAAAGATCCGTCTTTTGTACGTGGCCATGACCCGTGCGGAGAAGAAGCTTTTCATCATCGCCACCGTCAAGAGAAAAGATGGCGGACAGATGGAAGGGATGGAAGCGGATAAGGTTCAATCCTGGAAACAGGTTTCTTCCGGGAAATTCCCGCCTTCCATGATGTGGGATCTGAAGACGCACTTAAAGAAAATGCTGGCGGGTCTTATACGGAAGCACAGTGAGCTTTTGCCGGCACTGACGACGGATGAGCAGATTGCCTGCGGAGATCTGGACTATAGTTCGGAATCACGTTCGGAAAACAGTCCGGAACTATCAGTAGTATCCGACAGAGGAGATAAACTTGCCGATAATACCCGGCTTAAACAGCAAGAGGCCGAAAAGGCATATTTTGATGCAAGGCATCAGGTGTTCTCCGGAAAGACAGCGGACGTGACCTTTACCTCGGAAGAGGCCGAAAAACTCCGTCTTTTCGACCTTCCGGCGCAAGAGTGGAGCGAACTGAAACTAGTTCCTGCCAAGTCCACGGTCAGTGAGCTTAAGCGGATCATGGCCAGAGAAGAAGAGCCGGACGAGACGGAAGAAGCCATAACTCCGGGAGCGATGAACCTGCGGCTGCGGGAGTCAGAGGAGAAATGGAAGACCGGCGGATACACGGCGACCCAGATGGGTACCTTGATCCACAGCGCCTGGCAGTATCTGGATTTCTCCGGACTTCTTTCCGAAGGCGGGAAGGCGGACTGGTCCGCGGAGCTTCAGAAGCTTTGTGATTACGGGATGATCACGAAAGAGCAGGCGGGATATCTTTCTGATTTTACTTCCTGCATGCAGACTTTCCTGGAAAGTGATCTTTGCCGGGAGATCGCCAAAGCAGAGACCAGACCGGAAAACGGACCTTTCCGGGAGATCCCGTTTGCGCTGGCAGTGACGGATTTTGATAAGGCTTCCCACCAGGACTATACCCTGGTACAGGGTATGATCGACTGCTGGTTCATCGATGAGGACGGAGATGCGGTCCTGATCGACTATAAGTCGGATCGGATACGGGGGACAGTTGAGGAAAAGAAAGAGATCCTACTAGACAGATATGCCAATCAGCTGGATATGTATGCCAGGGCCATTTCCGCGGCCACCGGAAAACGTGTCAAGAGAAAGATCATCTGGCTGATCCGGGATGGCCTTTCTTTTGATCTCTGAGTTCACGGAAGAACTGCTTCAGAAGAGCTGCGCACTCGTCTTTCAGAATCCCGCCTGTTGACTCCACATGATGATTGTGGGGAAGATCGAAAAGGTGGGAGCAGGAGCAGACGGCACCACCTTTGGGGTCGGAAGCGCCGAAATAGACGTGCCGGATATGGGACTGGATGATGGCGCCGGCGCACATGTAGCAGGGCTCCAGCGTGACATAGAGGTCGCAGTCGAAAATGTGCCAGGCGGAAAGCTTTTTGCAGGCTTTGGAGATCGTGACCATTTCGGCATGAAGCGTGGCATCCTGCTTTGTCTGGCGGAGATTATGGCCGCGGGCAATGATCTTGCCGTCTTTGACGATTACGCAGCCGATGGGAGATTCGCCAAGATCGTAGGCTTTCCGGGCTTCTTTCAGCGCGGCACGCATGAATGCCTCATGGGCAGAGTCTTCGGAAATGGGCCTTTTCGCTGTCAATGGGAGTCTCCTTCTGCATTCTTCCGAATCTGCCGGAAGAGGAAATAGCAAAATTGTGCATTTTTTTATTTGCACTTCCTACACAATGTGTATATAATGTACTTTGCCTATATGTGGAATTATACCCTTTTATAGGTGATCATGTAAAGGAAAAAAAGAAGTAAATGGCTACAGAACAAGGTATTTGTAAGAATTGCGGTTCCCTCCTGATGGTGAACAGCAGTGACGAAATGTGTGAATGTGTTTTTTGCGATTGCGTATTCCCGAGCGCGGAAGCAATTGAGATTTTTAATAACCCGGACGGAGTGGAATTCCCGAATCTTCCTCAGCCGAAGAGAGAAGGAAAGGTTACCCGTCATGTGGTGACACCGGTTTTCGAAGATGTAGTCGAGAAAGCCGTTAAGGTCGATAAGGCCACCAATAAAGAATCAAAGGTCGAAAAGCTTTTCGAGTTGTCTCCGGACGATGTTAAGGCACCGAAGAAGGTAAAGATCATTACCGCGATTGCGACTTCTGCGGCGATCCTCATCGTGCTGGGTATTTCGATCCCGCTTTTTGTTCTTCGTATGTCCCACAGACATGATATCGAGAAGAATCTGCAGCTGGCCATCACGAATTCCGAGATGACTGTTTCTCTGGAAAAGGATGACGGCTTTGGTGTCGGCTACAAGATCTATGGCCAGACCAATAAGAAACTGGACCTGGTTGCTTCGGAAGATGTAAACGAGGAACAGGTGAAAAAAGCATTTGAATCTTACTGCGCGATCCGCGGTGAGGAATACGGATATTCAACCGATGATGGGTCTCACTACTACGATGGAGTGGTTCTCACGGTATATGCTCCGAATGGAAGATTTACAGTAGAAGGAAACAAGAACGGTGCCGAAGAGGTAGAGTTCTATGTTCCGAAGAGTGCGTCGGAAGCAGCCGAGGAGAACTGATCGGTCCGGTAGTTGAAAGCCGCAATCGGGCGGATGTGCCGTTTGCATTGCAAAAAGTAGGGAGGAATTCTTCGAAATGGCAAGTGATTTTTCTACGATCCTGCAAAAACTGGAAAACCTGGCGATGGCGAATAACAACAGCATATCGTCCATGGATGTAATGAATACCATTGAGGAGCAGGAAGGCGATCCGGATATGGTCGATAAGGTCTTCGACGAACTGGAGGCCAAAGGTATTTCGATCTCTGCCGAGACCAGTGTAGAGGACGAAGCGATCCGTGAACTGAATCTGGATGCCGGTGTGACCGATGGTGCCGGAATGGACGATCCGGTCCGTATGTACCTCAAGGAGATCGGTAAGGTTCCGCTTCTGACTGCGGAACAGGAGCAGGATCTGGCCCAGCGTATGCTGGAAGGCGATGAAGAAGCCAAAGCCCAGTTGATTGAGGCAAACCTCCGACTGGTTGTTTCTATTGCCAAGCGTTATCTCGGACGTGGAATGCAGTTCCTTGATCTGATCCAGGAAGGAAATCTGGGTCTTATCAAGGCGGTAGACAAGTTCGACCACTCCAAGGGATTTAAGTTCAGTACATATGCTACATGGTGGATCCGTCAGGCTATCACCCGTGCGATCGCCGATCAGGCAAGAACGATCCGTATTCCGGTTCACATGGTTGAGACCATCAACCGTCTGGTCCGTGAGCAGCGTGCACTTATCCAGGAACTGGGCCGTGAGCCTACCGTTGAAGAGATCGCGGAGAAGATGGGATTGTCCGTAGAAAAGGTCCGTGAGATTCAGAAGATCTCTCAGGAGCCGGTATCTCTGGAAAAGCCGATCGGTGAAGAAGAGGACAGCCACCTGGGTGACTTTATTCCGGATGATGATGCAATGTCTCCTGCAGATCAGGTAGCCTATACCCTTCTGAAGGAACAGCTTCTGGATGCCATGAAGAGCCTGACCGCCAGAGAGGAGAAGGTTCTCCGTCTCCGTTTCGGTCTGGACGACGGCCGTCAGCGTACACTGGAGGAAGTCGGACGTGAATTTAACGTTACCCGTGAGCGTATCCGTCAGATCGAAGCCAAGGCGCTCCGTAAGCTCCGTCACCCCAGCAGAAGCAAGAAACTGAAGGATTATATCGACTAATCGACCTTCTTGTGCGAAAGGATGGCACATGAAGAGACTTTCTTTCAAAAAAGGTATCATGCCCAAAGACGGACTGGACTTCGAAAAGCAGCGTAAGTTTCTGCGTGAAGCCCTGCTCGAAGTGTGTTCGCCGAAAGAAGTCACGATCCCGATGAAACAACATACAGGCACAGAATGTGACCCCGTCGTCTCGGTGGGAGATGAAGTCGCCTTGGGCGATCTCATCGGTGTCCCTTCCGATATGCACGGGGTCCCTGTTCATGCCAGTGTTTCCGGAACCGTGACCCGCATCGATACGATCCGGCTTCCCAATAAGGTCAGATGCAAAGCCGTGACCATCAAGAACGATCTGCGCCGCCGGGTCTCACCGAAGATCCAGCCGCGGAAAGATATTTCCCGCCTGTCACTTTCGGAACTTCAGAAACTTCTCTGGAATTCCGGCATCTGCGGCATGGGCGGAGAAGGGGAACCCACATATACCAAGTGCCTGCGGGCGCAGAAGCGGGAAGTGGATACACTTCTTGTAAACTGCACGCAGAGTGAGCCTTTCCTGGCCTGTGACCTGCACCATATCCGCGTGAACGCATCCAAAGTCCTGGAAGGCGCCATGGCACTGTCCGGTATCTGTCACGTGAAGAAAGTGATCTTCTGCATCGAAGACACCTGGAGTGACGAGATCGTGGCACTTCAGAAAGCTGTTACGGATATCCGCCACCGCTATCTGGACAGAAAGATCGAGGTCCAGCTTTTCAAGACCCGTTTCCCGCAGGGCTGCCAGCAGCTTCTGGTCAAGGCGATCTACGGAGTGGAACTTCCTCTGGGATGTGAAATGGAAGAGCGGGTCAAAGCGGTGCTTTTTAACGCATCGACCTGTTATGCTTTTTCGGAAATGATCGAAAAGAACCAGCCGCTGACTTCACGTATCGTGACGATCTCCGGTGATACGATCACCGGCCACAATGTGCTGGTCCCCATCGGCACCAGCGTGGAGGAGATCCTGGAGAGAGTTCCGGGTGCCCATACGACCCAGCGTATCGTATGGGGCGGCGCCATGACCGGCGTGGCGATCGATACACTGAATGTACCGATCATTAAGACCACGACGGCCATTACGATCATCCGGAAGTTTGAGCCGCCCCGCACCAACTGCATCCACTGCGGTGCCTGCATCGGCGCGTGTCCGGTAGGCCTTTCGCCGAACCTTTTAAACCGCCTGATCGAACTGGGAAGACAGGATATGCTGGAATCCGAGTCCGTGGAGCAGTGCATTGCCTGTGGCGCCTGTTCTTATGTATGCCCGGCGGGAATTGAACTTTCCACCAATATCGCAAAAGCGGCGCACCGCGCCAGAAGGAGTGCAGTACGATGAAAAGAAAACAGCTGGCTCCTCATATCCATGCCGAACAGCCGGCGGCGGAACGCTATCTTTATGTGCTTTTAGCGCTCCTTCCTGCATTTGTCGGCGCCGTTTTCTACTACGGCATCCGTGTCATCGTTCTGACGGCAGTAGCAGAAGTGACATTCTTTTTCTCCGATTATTATTCGGCCCGGAAACTGTACCCGGAGCAGGCCTATTATGTGGATTACAGCTCTCTGGTCAGCGGACTTCTTCTGTCTTTGATGGTGCCGGTACAGACATCTATCTGGGCAATGTTCCTGGCAGCGCTTTTCGGATCGCTTCTGGTCAAGCAGGCCTTTGGCGGCGTCGGCACGAATATCTTTAACCCGGCCCTGGCCTCCCGCGCTTTCCTGGAATGGATCGTGCCGTCTCAGATGGCCGCCGTGGAAAGCCCGTTTTCCGGAACCTGGCATCTTACCTCGCTTTTTACGGGAAAGCCACTTGCGTCTGCGGCACAGACAGTTTCGGATTCTCCATGGATGCAGATCGTTTCCGGTCGCATGGCCGGTATGGTGGGCACGACATCCATCGTGCTTTTGGGGCTGGGACTCGTGATCCTGATCGAAAGAAAACTGTTCCGTTTCGAGGCCTCTCTTTCCTACATTCTGGTACTGATCGTAGGGTATGTGCCCTGTTATATCCATAACGTGGATCCGCAGTCTTTCCTTTTGTGGCTTTCGTCCGGCGGACTCCTGCTTCCGGCGATCTTCCTTTTAAATGACTGCACCACGACACCGATGGCTTCCCGCGGAAAAGTCTTCTTCGGGATCGGCGCAGGCATTCTGACGCTTTTGTTCTATCGTTTTGGAAATGCCTCTTATGCCATGATCTTCCCGATCCTCATGATGAATATGACCACACCGATCTTTGACTACTACATCCGACCGCAGCCCTTTTCCAAGAACAGCTGGTACCGGGAGGTGAAGTCATGACGAAATCATTTTTCAAAGGTCTGACATGGCGGGCGCTCCTGGCTCTCCTTCTGAGTCTGGGATTTCTTTTCACCTGCCTGATGCGCAGCAGAAAAGACGGAGACGCACGTGAACAGGAGCATTTCAAGCAGGAATACGGTTCACTTCTTCTGGCGGAAGAATACAGGGCGCTGAAAACTGATGTTCTGAAAGAGCATCCGGATGTGAAGGCTGTGTATTCAGCTTATGACAATACCGGAAAACTGGTGGGCTATATCCTGGATGTAAAAATGAATACCGAGATCGGTGAGATCCATACGCAGATGAGCATTTCGGAAAACGGGGAGAATATTCTGAATATCCGGGTGCTGGATGACGATCCCCAGTCGCCGCTTTTCAGCGCGCTGGAAATGGAAGAAGTGCGCTATCAGCTGCAGGATAAACGTATCCCTGTCGGTATAAGAAGAGAGCGGGCGGTGGACGTGGTTTCGCCGATTGAATACGATCCGCTCCTGGGACTTCATGACGGAGTGTATTTCGCGCAGGCGGAAAAGGCCGGAAAAGACGGCTATCTGGACTTCTGTGAAATGGAAGTGCGGGGCGGCCGAATCGTGCGTGTCGAGTGGGATGCAAAAAATGAGCAGACCCATACGAACCGTTCTGCGGATTCTATAAGCGGTGAGTACAAGGTTTCCGGCAATATCTGGGCCGAGCAGTCCTATCGTCTCTGCAACTATCTGGTCATGGTGCAGGATCCGGTGAAACTGGCGATGAAGTCAGACGGACAGACGGAGATCATCGACGGCGTCACGATCCCGATCGCGCCTTTTGTGGAACTGGTGAATCAATGTATCGAATATTCCCGTACTTCCTATACGAAGGACCAGTATCTGGCATCCGGATCGGAAGACGGAAACGGGGAAGAAAATGCGGATCCGACACCGACGCCGGTTCCGGATACAAATACAACGGAAACGACGGCCGCGCTGGAAACTTCCCAGGCCGCGGAACCTTCCCACACTTCTTCGGAGATCGGCGTGATCGGCGGCGAAGACGGCGTGGTGACAGGCGATGCAACGAATGTGCTTTCTGAAAGTATCGACGGCATCCCCATGAGCGAGATCCGTTCGTATATTGACGGGATCACGGATAAGCCGGAAGAGAGCGCGGCGCTTCTGAGTACGGTCAATCAGGCATATAAATTCATGCGAGAGTATTTGAACTGGGTGGGATAAGATGAACGAGCCGAGATGTATTTCTGAAAAACAATACAGCATTCTTCTTTCCTTTGCGCTGATGCTGATCTTTACCACAGGTTCGGTGCTGAGCTTTTTCGGCGCCCTGCTTCAGGTGGTGCTTTTCTGCCTTCTGATGCGGGAAGTCTTTAGTCGGGTATCCAATCCCCGGATCTGCTGGGCGATCTTTCTGGTTGCTTCCGCGGTGATGTGTGAAGTGGCCTTATCTCTTTCGCACCTGATTCCGGATGCGTTCCCGGAAAGCAGTTTTTTCCTTTTGCCGGCATCCACCTTCCTGTTTTTATCCGCTCCCATGTTCGGGTATTTTTCGGAAGAAAAACAGATCTCCCTGCCGGAGATGGGAAGAGGATTTCTGTACTATGCCATCAGCGGGCTTTTCCTTTCCACGATCCGTGAGATCGGCGGAAATGCCTCCTTTTGCGGACTTTCGATCTCTGTTTTGGGAAAAGCACCTGTCCCGTTTTTAGGCCATACCGCCGCGTCGGGGCTTCTGGTCCTTTTGAATCTGGTACTTCTTCCGGGGATCCTTTCTTCGGAAGAACAGGGGAACCGGATCCTGCAGACCGAAGAAGGGCTTTTACGCAAATACCATCCCATCCGCCTTTCGACAGAAAAACAGATCGTAAAACTGTTTTTGTGCGTGCTGGTCTATGACGTGCTTTTCGGTGTTCTGGGCGCGCTGGCCCTTCCGAACCTTCCGGGAGAATGGCGCCATCCGACCCATGTCGTGGTTCTTTGCGCTCTTTGCAGTCTTTTGCTGTTTTCCCTGATCGTGCACCTTTTCCGGCAGAACGAGACGCTGGATGAATACCGCTATATCCCGCTTCTGGGCGTGATCACCACATCGCTTCCGCTGATCTTTTTCATGCGTGACGTGGCATTTACCGAAGAATCCAGGATGAAAGAGATCCTTCTCTGGATCTCCGTCATGATTGGTGTGTGGATCTCCTCGGTCGTGGTCATTTCCTTTATCCGGGTCATTCACGGAAGACTTCTTTTCGGAAAACGCCCCCGCATGCTGGAAGGTGTACCCTTCGTGATCCTGAACGTCACTTTGGCCCTGATGATATTTATGCCCTGGACTCAGGTGCTGCCGCACTTATAACTGAAATTTGGAAGGAGACAGGAAAGAATGAAGATCGTCATTACCTGTTTATTTGGATTAGAACATTACTGCGTCGAGGATATGGTCTCGGCGGGATTTGATAAAGAGAAGATCACCGTTACCGATGGCCAGCTCCTGATCGATACGGATCCGTCAACTATGCCTGCCGACTGCGCAAAGGTCTGCATGTGGAGCAGAAGAGGCGAGCGCGTCCTTTTGTCCATCGCATCCTTCCCTGCGGAGACTTTTGAAGAATTCTTCGACGGCTTTTCCGCAATGCGCTGGCGTGACTATATTCCGGACGGAGCGGCGTTTATCGTAAACGGTTATTCCCGTGATTCCAAGCTCTTCGGTATTCCGGCCTGCCAGAGCCTTGCCAAGAAGGCCATCGTTAAGGCGCTTCTGTTTGAAAGGCACCTGCCGGAGACTTCTCATCTGGATGAGAACGAGAAGATCGGTCTTATCAAGATCGTGTTCGGGATCGTGAAAAACCATGTCAATGTGATGATCGATATTACCGGCGAAGGCCTTCACAAGCGGGGATACCGTCCGCTGATGCATGAGGCGCCGATCAAGGAAACGCTGGCGGCCGGCATGGTCAGTGCCGCCCAATACCGCTTCTTCGGCGAAGAGGCACTGGTGGATCCGTTCTGCGGTTCCGGTACCATCGTGATCGAGGCGGCCATGATGGCCTTAAATATCGCCCCGGGCCTCAAGCGTGATTTTGCCGGCGAAAAGCTTCCGTATATCGGACAGAAAGCGTACGATCTGGCAAGAGAAGAGGCGAAGGATCTTCTGGATCTGTCGCCGATGGACGATATCTACTTTTACGGCTCGGATATCGATCCAAAAGCAGTTCAGACGGCCCAGAGAAATGCACAGGCGGCCGGAGTTTCTGATTTCATCCGTTTTCAGGTGGCGGATTTCCGAAAGCAAACGCCGGAAAAACTTGCTTCCTGGACGGGTCTTTCCCGCCAGCTGATCCTCTGCAATCCTCCGTACGGCGGCCGTCTTCTGACGCCGGAAATGGCCGAAGAGATCTACCGCGGCATTGCTTCCACTTATCTGGATGCGAAGGGTTACTGTAAGAAGGGGATCCGTCTTTCTGTCATTACCCCGGACGATGGTTTCGAAAAGCAGGTCGTTCGAAAAGCAGATAAAAGAAGAAAATTGTATAACGGTTCCATCCGCTGTCAATTGACAAACTATTATCGTCTCCCGCCGAAAGAAAAATAAGAAACGACCGTCCACCACCGGTGGACACCGTAAATGTCAAATTCGGCCGAAAAGAAGCTCGAAAGCCTTGAAATAGCGGGCTCTTATCTGACTAAATAAACTTCTGCGTTTTTTCAAAAACCCCTTGACAAAAAATGCACAGCCTAATTTCAAGGCTTTGAAAAGTGAGATTCACGAAAAGCCTTGTCTTTAAGTTATCCACAGACTTTTCCACCTTTTCCACAGGTTTTTTCTTCCGAAAAAGAGAAAAACTGTGGAAAACTTTTCTTTTTTGTGGAAATCATTTCCTTTCAGTTTGGCACTCAAACAAAAATGAAATGAAAATGAAAAAAACAGCAAGTACATCGTTCATCCATAAGGGAATCTGATATAATAGAGTGAAGTATATTGCGGAAGTAGGAATGAATATGACAGATTTCGAAAGAAGAGCCAGTGAAGCCAAGACGGCATCCTTTGCTATGGCTGTCCTGAAGACAGAGGTCAAGAATGCGGCACTTCTTAAGATCGCGGATGCATTGACAGCGAATCAAGAGAAGATTTTTTCTGCAAATCAGATCGATATGCAGAAGGCAAAGGAGACGGATCTCCCGATGCCGCTTCAGAAGCGTCTTCTTTTCGATGAGAAGAAACTCCGTGAAGTTACCGCCGGACTTTCCAGTCTGACTACTCTTCCTGATCCTGTGGGAAAAGAACTGATGAAGACGGAGATGGACGATGATCTGATCCTGACCCGTGTTTCCTGCCCGATCGGTGTGCTGGGTATTATTTTCGAATCCCGTCCGGATGCGCTGGTGCAGATCGCATCGCTCGCTTTGAAATCCGGCAATTCCTGCTGCCTGAAGGGCGGAAGTGAAGCGGCCAACACCAACCGGGTGCTTTTCGATGTCATTAAAGAAGCATCGGAAGAAGCAGGACTTCCTTCCGGATGGATCACACTGATGGAGACCAGAAACGATGTGGCCGAGATGCTCCAGACCACGGGCTATCCCC
>CADBGD010000040.1 GCA_902794115.1 Oscillospiraceae bacterium | reverse complement strand
CTGTTTTTCACCAAATATAGACGCGTCAGCAGACATATCCCTCATTTGTCACCCTACTCGTCTATTTTTCACCAAATATAGACGCGTCAGCAGACATATCCCTCATTTGTCACCCTACTCGTCTGTTTTTCACCAAATATAGACGCGCCGGCAGACAGTCGCCGTCAGTTACTTCTCCCCCACAAAACAAAAATAGCCGGCGCATCACGCACCGGCTACCCAGCTTTCATATTTGTTTTTCTACCTCAAAAGCACTGCCGCTTTACTTCACAGCGCGCATGATCCAATATCCGGACTCTTTGGCAATGACCTCGCAGTTGCCGAACTTCTCCTGAAGATACTTCTCCGAAGAGGGCGCACCCTGCTTCTTCTGTAGCACCACGTACAGCAGCGCGCCATCCGCCATGTGGTCATAGGCGCCGTCGTAGAAAGAAAAGACAGTCTGCTTTCCTGCCCGCACCGGCGGGTTTGTCAGGACCACATCATAAAGACCTGTCACTTCGCTCGCACCGTCCGAGTGATGAATGTCCACAAACTTCACGCCGTTGGTCTCGGCATTTTCCCGCGCCAGTTCCAGCGCCCGGTTGTTAATATCCACCATGGTCACTTCCATCGAAGAATAGACCCGCTTCATAATGATGCCGATGGGGCCGTAGCCGCAGCCCAGATCCAGAAGTTTGCCCTTCTTTCTTCCCTTTTCCGCCAGATCGGCGATCGCCGTCTCCAGCAGAAGCCGGGAACCGAAATCCAGAAACTTCTTGGAAAAGACTTCCGAATCCGTGGTAAAGAAGAAGTCCATCCCGTGCATTCTTGCCTGAATGACGCGGCGATCTGATTCTCCCTGCGGGTTTTCTTCGTAGTAATGTGCCAACGCGTTACTCCTTTATCTACCGAATATCTACCGAATACCTACCGAATACCTTCCGATTATCTACCGAATACCTTCCGATTGTCTACCGATTATCTATCGATTCTCTGCCGATTATCTTCCAATTATCTACCGATTCACGGAATCATGTACTCGATCTCGACGATCTTGTTGTTCTCATAAGTAATGATCATCTCCGAGGTGCCTCTCTTGTAGAACCACTGCTTGTCGGTGGCTTTGTCCGCCTCGCCGTAGATCTCCCGCGCGCGTGTGATCTCCATGCCGATCTCCACTCCTTCCGGTGTCGCCACCAGGTCGGAAATGACGCGCACGTCGGAAATATAGTCGCCGGATCCGTCCGCCGGCGAATACACTGTCAGGACGATATTGTCGTAAGTATATACGTGATCCGTACCATCATGGGCGCAAGACGGCACATCCAGAGCATTCTTGGCATCGCCCAGCGCGGAAAGCACTGCATCCGGCTTATCTCCGAGGCGGATCTCCGTCTCTTTGTATTTAAAAACGAAGTTATCGCTGATGTCCATGGACACTTCCACGGTTCCCTGCGCCTGTTCCGAATTGTCCGCGGTAGTGTCATCCGCTCCTTCGGTTACTGCTGTTGTCGTCTCGCCGCCGGAACTCTTGGTGCTCTCCACCTTCTTACTATCCGAGCAGGCCGCCATCGATGCCGCCATCACCATTACTAAAAGTACGGATGCAATTTTCTTCATGTTGTCTATCTCCTTTTCTCTCTGCCTAAAAAGCACTGAGATTCCTTTCTTCCAGATGCATCTCATCGATGTCCTTTATAGCTTCTCGAAATGCACTTGTCACGTTTCTTGTCTGGTGCTATTTTCGCACGTTTATTTGTCACTTTCAATTAGCATACTGTCACAAAACTTACTCGGTCTTTCCCGCCTTGGCCGCATCGTACCGTTCTTCCACTTCCGCCCAGTACTCCGCCATCTTCGCATCGTCCTTGTGACCGGAAAGCCCGTATTTCTCCACCAGGATCTTTCCTAAGTAAGACGAGCACTTCTCCGCGCCCGTCACGTTCATGTGAAGGCCCGCATCGTAGGTATCCAGCGAATAGTCGATACCGATCTCCGACTCCGCGATCTCCAACATATTGATGTAAAGAATGCCATGCTCTTCGGCGTACTTTTCCATATTCTCATCCCACTCGTCATACCAGTGCGGATAGAGCGACGGCGATTTGATCAGCACCAGGTGAATGCCCTTTTCCTTACATAGCGCCACCATCTTGTCGAGATATTCCATCGCCTTGTCCCCGAAGTTCGGGTCGCCCAAAGCTCTCGGCGGCGGCATCTCCCCCGCCGGCATGATCTCGGTACGAAGGTAATATCCGTTGAAAGAAATAATATCCTTTTTGAACCAGTACTTGAAATCCTCTGAAGTCAGCTCGTTCCAGCGGCTGTGATACCGAAGGATCGGGAAAATATACTCGATCATGTTCTCGTCTTCGCACATGGAGGCCTTGATGGCATTCCACTTGGTCCTGCTCCAGCGCATGCCGTCCAGCGCCATACGGTTATAGGCCTCGTTCTGGGGCTCGTTATACATCAGGGATAAAACATTAAAGACCACCACATCCGGTGTCTCATAGCGAAGCGCATCTTCCAGAAGATAATAGGACTGCCACACCAGCTGCTGGGCGCCGCCCCGGATAAAGCTGTTCAGCCCGAACTCCCGCCAAAGCTGCACGGTGGAGAAGTTTTCATATACTTCGCAATCGCCGACGAAAAGCACATCATGGTCGCCGTAGGCCTTGTAATACTCCGCCGTCAGCGCGCCTTCCGTAACTTCGCCCATGTATTTCGGACGCAAAAGCAGATCGGCCAGATAGAAAAGGCAGCCGGATAATACCAGAAGCGCAAGAACCAGCGCCACATTGCGGATCGTCTTTCCTCTTCCGCTTTTGGTGCTCGTTCCTTTGGCACTTTCTCCCGCGGCATCGGTCACGGCAACATTTTCGATTGTACTGTCCTTCTCTTCGGCCATGGCTGTCTCCTCATTTTGCTTCAAACATCAGCATTGTAGCACAAGGCGGAAGATTTGTGTTAGAATGCTTTCTTGAAAGCGCGGGCACATGTGGATTTTCGGGCTCGCAAATACATCGTATTCTCACCCGTAGGAGGGGCATCATGAAATATCTGCTTTATGTACTTTACGCCTGTTTAGGTCTCGTCGGTATAAAGATCGCCGGCATCATCCTCTATTTCCTGTTCACATTCGCCGCCTCCATGTTCATCGATAAAAAGAAAGAGTACGACCACGAGTCGAAATTCTACCGTTATCTTCTTCAGTCCACCACCGGCATCGGCATGCGCATCATGCGCGTAAAGTACGATCTGCAGGGTTTTGATAAGATTCCGGATGGCCGGCAAATGCTCTTTGTCTGTAACCACCGTTCGAATTTCGACCCGCTTATTTCCTGGCGTGTCCTTCGTAAATACCACCCGACCTTCATTTCGAAGGCATCCAACTTCGATATTCCTTTCTATGGCCGTCTGATCAAGCGCTGCTGCTTCATGGCCATCGACCGCGAAAACCCGCGTAATGCCATGATGACCATCGACCGTTCCAGCAAGCTTCTGAAGGCCAACGAAGTCTCGATCTTCGTCTATCCGGAAGGCACCCGATCCAAAAGATGCAAGCTCCTTCCCTTCCATAACGGTGTATTTAAGATCGCCCAGAAAGCCAACGTACCTGTCGTGGTCCTGACCATCCAGGGCACGGAAAAGATCAGTAAGAACTACCCCTGGCACAGCACCCGCGTCCGCGTTAAGGTCGTGGATGTCCTTCCGGCAGACCATGTCAAAGCCTCGAAGACTTCCGACATCTCCGATGAGGCCCGCGCACTGATCGCCAAAGATCTGGAGGAAAATCCGCTCTAAGGCGGTTTTTCCTTTGTATATTGCGGCGTCCCCGTAGTTTTATTCGTCCTTTCTCCTGTGCTACAATGAAAATGAATTTGGGGTACGAGGTTTTCCGACCTTTTACAGGAGGGCATGAATATGGGTTTTTTCCAAGATTTTGCAGATAACTGGAACAGCATTAAGGAACAGAATGCGGGCATCATAAAACCGTCCGAAGGGATCCGTGACGAGTTCATGAAAGATATCGTAAAGTTTTACGAAGATGGCACCGAGCCATCGAAAGCTTCCCAGGACATGCGCTATTATCTGCACCAGCACGAGAAGCGTCTGGCGGAAAAAGGCGTAAAGATCTCCCGCCGCTACAATCTGTATCCCAAGGGCATCAAGCACACCACCACCAAAAACCGTCCGCCGTACTCGGTGGATCTGTCCTTTGTGGAATGTGATTCCTCCACGCAGTTTACCAATGCTTCCACCAACAAAGTCATGAAGAAGCATAAGAACAGCGCCAGCATTTTCTATGCCAACATCCTGAACCGCCAGGACCAGATGAATGCGGAATATATCTGCCCGAACTGCGGCCACAGAGCGACACTGGAGATCTTTTCCAACGGCTGTCCCATGTGCGGTACCAGATTCCAGATGAAGCAGCTTTTCCCCTGCGTAACCAACTACTATATGCTGTCGCAGATGGCGGACAGACGGAAGATAGATAAGATCATCCCGACCGTCCGGAATCTGGCCATTCTCTGCGGTATCGGAGCACTCGTGTATACCACTGTAAGCTTGTGGCCGAAGTGCGAACCGCATGCCACGGCACTCTTTTTCGGTGTGGGCGCAGGTCTTCTCACCGGCATGGTCTCCTTTTTCGCGATCTATCTTCTTTCCAGCATTTTCCTTATGCACTACATGCTGATCAAGGGCGCTTCCAAGGCCATCTCCTCTGCCGATGTCCAGTCTGCCGCTCTTACGAAAAACTCACTGACCAAGGCTATGCAGCGCTTCGACCCGGAATTCTCCTATGAGTATTTCGAAGGAAAGGCCATGTCTCTTTTCCGTGCCATCGTCTTTTCCAATGACCGCACCAACATGAGTATTTACAGAGGCGACCCGAACCTTCCGGATTTTGATAACATCATCGACATCGACTACCGTGGCGCCATGAAGTTTTTGAATCTTTCCGTGCAGAACGGAAATGATCTGGTCCTTCTGGTCCGTCTTTACATGTACAACACCTATCTCATCAACGGCAAGATCGTACAGAGAAAGGAAGACTTCAACATGACTCTGGTCAAGAAGCTCACCGCCCAGGAAAACTACGGTTTCTCCATTCACGCCGTAAACTGCAAGTCCTGCGCAGCAAGCTTTGACGCCATGCACATTCTGCAGTGCCCCACCTGCGGCGCACCGTATCACCTTGAAGAAGAAGACTGGGTCGTTGTCGGATTGAAGAAGTAAAAGAGACTTCTGATTCTCGATAAAAGAAAAAACCAAAGCCGGTTCCTGCTCCCAGCAGAACCGGCTTCTTTTCGAACTGATTTAGAACTGGCTTTAGAATAATATCAGAACTGATTATAGATAAACTGGGAAGCATCGTAGCCCAGGCCGTAAGCACCGAATACCACGATCACCAGAAGAAGCACGGTAAAAAGTCCCCACCGTAAGGGCATCGGAAGCTTTTTCTCCAGCTTGTCGCGCACGGAACCGGATCTTCCCGCCATGCTGACCGCAAACAGAAGGATCGTGCCCAGGCCCAGGATCACATAGTCCGCCCGGCCGAGTCCCAGATGCAGAAGAGTGCCGTTCCCCAGTGCTTTCCAGTTCCATGTGGTAAACATGGTGCCGAACATCTTGAAAGTCAGCGGCACATCCCGGTAGCAGTCGAAAAGACGGAGCGCACTCATGAGAAGGATGGTCCTTCCGATCTGAAAGGACTTATAGACCGTGCTGCCGTCCGTATTCACCTTCTTATGGAACTTCGCATAAAGCGGCTCCAGCTCCTGGGAGATCATGATGACCACGAAGTTTCCCAAGCCCCAGACAATGAAGTTCCAGCTGGCACCGTGCCAGATACCGGTGGTAAACCACACCACAAAGGACGCCAGATACACCGGCACTCTCTTTCCCATTCTCTCCGGCAGATGCTTTCTGCTCCACTTACTGAGCTTCAGCATCGGTCCCGAAACGGAGATCGGATAGAAAATATAGTCTGTAAACCAGGTGCCCATGGTGATATGCCATCTGCGCCAGTACTCGGCGATATTCTTACTGAAGAACGGCCGCTCGAAATTCTCTTTGACCGGGATCCCCAGCATCTCCGCGATACCGATGGTGATGTCGATGCCGCCGGTAAAGTCGGCATACAGCTCCAGAGCGTAGAACATCATGACGCAGAAAACGAACGCGCCCTTATAGTTCTCCGGCGTTTCGATCAGTGCATTTACCGCAGGAAGAATACGGTCCGCGATCACCATTTTCTTGAAATAGCCCCATATCACGCGCTCCAGGCCACGTCTGACCACGCGGCCGGAAAAGACATGCGGTGTGAAAAGCTCCTTGGAAAGATCGCCGTAGCGGCTGATCGGGCCCTGCACCAGCTGCGGGAAAAAGCTCACGAACAGCGCGTATTTGAAGAAATTCTTCTGTGCCTCGTGCCGGTCCCGGTAGACATCGATGACATAGCTCACCGCCTGAAAGGTATAAAACGAAATACCCGTCGGCAGCGCGATCGTCAGAAAGTCGATCCGTTTCGGTACGTGAAATGCACTGAGAATGCCGTTGATGTTGTAAATGGTGAAGTTGGTGTATTTGACCACCGCAAGGATCAGAAGCGCCAGGGTGATACCGATGGCCATGATGCGGCGGCGGGTCTTTTTCTGCCCTTCTTTATAGCGCTTCCGAGCTTCTTTACCGACCTCTTCGGCACTGCCCTCCCCGCTTTTTTCCAGCTGCTTCATCTCAGAAAAGCGGGCATCGGCCCGGGCTTTATTTCGGGAGATCAGAAGTCCCGCCACATAGGTGATGACCGTGACGCCCAGAATATAAAAGAGATACTTACTTCCTGCGTAATAATAAAACACATATGACCCCAAAAGCAGAAGGGGCCATTTCGCCTTCTTCGGCAGCACATAGTACAGCGCCACAAGAAGGATCACAAATCTGATAAACTCGTAGGAAGTAAACAGCATAGGGGTTTACTCGTCATCCTCCAGCTTCTGGATCAGGTTCCAAAGCGCCTTGGCGGAATTAAAGTTCTCGGGGATCATGTGCTCGGCCGAGATCACGACATCGAAGCGGTCGGCGATCTCCGACACCAGAGAAATAATATCGAAAGAATCCAGGATCTTTCCATCCACCAGATCCGTTGCTGTCTCATAGTCCACATCCGGGTGGATCTCCTGTAAAATCTCAATCAGCTCGTCCATTTGACTTACCTCCGAAAACTCTTCCCTGATTCGCGTCCGATCCGCAGAAGGTCAGCAATAAACTGCACCCGATCCGCTTTCGATCCGCGTCCGTGATAATTATAAACGTACGGCTTTCTCCTTGCAATTACTAAACCGTAACACTGGATTTCCGAGGGCTCCGGCAGCTGCTTTCTCTCCTGCCCTTTTTCATCGGCCGGAAATGCACTGGTTCTTCAGATCATGCCGGAAAGGGCGACGCGGTCGGTCTTGCCGTTAGATGTCAGTGGAATGCGTTCCAGCTTCCTCGTGACATTCGGCACCATATACCTGGGAAGGGAATCTTTCAGAAGCACCTTCATTTCCGCTTCCTCCTTACTGCCACTAAAGAACAGCACGATCTTGCCCTTCATCTTATCGTACACGCAGGCCGCACCGGTAATGCCCTCGATCATCTGGGCATTGACCTCGATCTCGCCTAGCTCGATTCTATGGCCCATGTGCTTGATCTGGAAATCCTTTCTCGACACGAACATCAGCTCGCCCCGCTCGTTATACCGCCCAATGTCGCCGGTCCGGTAAATGAGCTCCGGCCAGCCCTTTTGAAGCGGATTCAAGGTAAAGGCCTCCGCCGTCTTTTCCGGATTATTCATATAACCCAGCGTCAGGGAGGTGCCGCGGATGCAGATCTCGCCCTGCTCGCCGCTTTCTTTGGTCACTTCCTGATCCTCGTCGGAAAGAAGGATAATGTCCGTATTATCGAAAGGCCGTCCGATCGGGATCGCCTCGCCGTCTTCAAACTCTCTGTCCACCCGGTAATAGCAGCACATGCCGGTGCCTTCGGTAGGACCGTAAAGGTTCGTAAAGGTCGCCTCCGGAAGCGCCTGCCGCCACATGCGGAACTGCTTCAAGGGGAAGACCTCCGAGCCGAAAGCAATGGTCTTCAGGTATTTCGGGATCTCGGTCTTAAAAGTGCCGAAGATGGAAATAATGGTCAGCGCCGACACCACCCAGCACACGGTGTTGATCTCGTGTTCATTCAGATACTGTACCAGTTTCAGAGGCTGCATAAAGAGTGTCTTCGGCACGAAATAGGTCGTGGCGCCGAACCGGATCGTCGGAAAAAGCTCTTTAAAGCAGGCGTCGAGATAAAGCGGTGTCTGGTTTCCGAAAACCGTCTCTGACGAGAATCCCAGCACTTCCGAGAGCTGGTCGATGTAGTCGTTCACCGCTCTGTGGCAGCCCACGACTCCCTTCGGCACGCCGGTACTGCCGGACGTAAACACGATATACAGCGGGTCAGTATCGATGGAGCGGGAGAAGACTTCTTCCAGCTCCGCCTCGTTGATATCCACGTTCTCATATATATCCCCGCTAAATGCACTGTCGCCCGAAGCGCCATCGTCGCTCAATTTCTGCCCGAAGATCTCCAGATAGTGGACGATTCTGCCTTCAAAGCCCAGTTCTTTTGCCGCTTCCGCAGTCGCATCATCGCAGATCAGAAGCGGAGCCTTCACGTTTTCCAGGATCAGATGGATCCGCACCGAAGGCATTTCCGCATCGATCGGAACATAGTAGCTGCCGGCCCGGATGATACCGAAAAAGCAGGCCACCTCCTCCGGTGACTTTTCCATATAGACCACGATGGGGCTCTTTCTGATCCCTTCCGAAAGAATAAATGTACCGATCCGGTCCACTGCCCGGTCCAGCTGCCGGAAAGTCAGAACCGACTTTTCTCCGCAGAAGGCCGGCTTGTCCGGAAACTTCGCCGCCGTCGTCTTTAAATCTTTCAGCACATGATTATGCATGGTCCAATCCTCTTTTCTTTTTCGCTATCCGGCACTCTCTTACGCAGGCCTCCGCCAGTACGTCGATAATATCGATATATTTCGGTTCCAATTCCATCGTCACCGTCGCCTGGGAAAGTTCCGTGCAGCCCAGCACGATCCCCTCGGCGCCTCTGGCCGAAAGTGCATTTCCCACAGAACGGAAATCCGTCTCCGAAAGGATCCGGCCGGCTTTCACGTCGTCGTAGATCATATGCATGACCCGGGCCTGGTCCGGCTCTTCCGGCCAGATGCAGGTGATTCCCGCCTCTTCCAGGATCTCGTCATAGATCCCGGACTTTCTTGCTCCGTCAGTAGCCATTATTCCTAAGTTTCGGATGCCCCGCTTCCGGCACACCTCGCCCAGTTCGCGGATGGCATGAAGGATCGGATGGCCGATACCTTCCTCCAGATCTTTATGAAAAGCATGGGCAGTGATACAGGGGATCGCCAGTACGTCGGCGCCGCAGGAGACCAGAGAACGCCCGGCTTCGATCATCTTCGGCCGGGGATCTGCGGCGCTCTCTCCGAGAAGGAACGCGGTTCGGTCCGGGATCTGCGGGCAGGAGCGGATCCAGGTCTCAATATGTTCCTGATCCGTCGCGGCCGGCGTCAGCTCCACCACGCGGCGGTAGAAATAGGCCGTGGCCAGAGGTCCCAGGCCGCCGATAATGCCAAGTGTTCTCAATCCTTGTTCCTTCCTTTTCTTCTCTTCTTCCAGAAAGCACCGGAAACGGGCGCTTACGGTATCTCCACCGGATACTTGGATGCGTCGTAGTAGAAATAACCGCGGTGTGCGTCGGCATATTCCTTCATCTGGGCCGAATTCCACATGAAGAAGCGGGTGCCGTCTTCTTTCGTCAGGGCATCGCAGTGATACCAGGTTCCGTTGATCTTCACGGCATTCCAGAAATGCTGCGCGTAAGTCAGCGGGTAACGTTCAATGATAAATGTCTCAAAGCCCGCCCGGGTGTAGAGGGCGTGGCAGATGCAGGCGATATTGAAGCAGTCGCCTTCCCGGTTCTTCAGACCATCATAGGCGCCCTGGACCCAGGAGATCTTCTCCGCATGGCCCTTGTACTTGATGGACCAGTCGACCCAGTTGAAGATGGCTTCCACCTTCTGTACTTCCGTCATGTCGTCCCGGATGATCTGCTTCAGGACTTCATCACAAAGCGCCCACAGGTCATCTTCTGTATACGGACGGAAGACCACGGTGACCTTCACCTTGACTTCGGTCGTGTTGCCGGCGCCATCGGTGGCTGTATAGGTCGCTTCATATACACCTTCGGTGGTGGTATCCACCTGGGAATTATCTACGGTAAATGTTACGTTCGGATCTGCGTTATCGGTAACCACCACATCTTCTTTATAGGCGATGGCTTCGTTGGTGATGATGCTGATGTCATGGGTGCCGGAAATGACCGGTGCTTCCGTATCTTCCGCCAGGTTCACATGCGTGGTGACCACTTCCTGGTTGCCGCTGGTATCGGTCAGGCGGATCTGGATATCTCTTTCGCCAGGCTGATCAAAATGCGGATCGTCCACAAATTCCACGGTGACCTCTGTGGCATCGGCCAGACCGTCGATCAGTTCTTCCGGATTCTTCGGATATTTGGCAAAGCCTTCATACTTGATGCCCCGGGCCGTCGGCGCGATGGTATCCCGAAGATGCAAAACGCTGTCATAGCGGATCCCGTCCACGCTGAAGGAGATGGTATAATCCCCCGGCTGGTCCATTTTAATATCACTAAGCGGAGTCAGAAGCGCCGCATTTTCCTGACCGAAAGCAAAGTCCGTCGCCTTCGGCTTCGGCGCGCCGGCTTCTCTGGTGATCTCCGGATAGATCCCGATGACCACAAGCTGGGTGGTTGCTTCTGTTACGTTTCCGCCTGCATCCTTACAGCGCAGAGTGATATCCTGTGTCCCCACCAGCTGGAAATCCGGTTCTTTGGCAAATTCCACGCTCACCTGGGTCTGGTCATTCATGGTCACGATGAATTCTTCCGGATCAAGGGGAACACTGTACATGGTGCTCTTCGGTACCGCGCTCAGGACCGGCGCCGTCGAGTCTGTCACGATCAGTTTCGAGTGATATTTCCGCTTTCCGATCTGAAGTTCGATATCATATTCTCCGGGAACGGTAACATCGTAATGAGACGTGCCGTACACAAATGCCACGGCGCTCTTATCTTTTTTGAATCGGACAAAGTCGGATGCCTGGATCGGGGTGCCAGCTTCCACCGAGCATTCTTTAAAGACACGCTTTTCCCGATCGATATAAATATTTAACGCCATGAGCAACCCAAAAAGTACCACCGCGATGATGGCCGCTGTAATGACCTTCCCCTTCCAGGGATGCGTATTCGGTTTTCTCACTGCTGTTTTCTTCATATGTCGTGCAATTACGTTTTTCTTTACTATACCACTATCAAGGCAAAGAAGAAATATTACGGCTTGGCGGCCAGGATCTTCATGGACCAGTTCGCATCGATCAGCTCGTAGGCAGTGCTTTTGCCGGAGCCGATCCGGTCAGAAAACATATTGATCACTTCGTCATAAAGTCCTTCCGGCCAGCTGACCCACAAAGTCTTTCCGTCTTTTCCCATAATGACCAGGCCGTCTTCCTCGTTCTGCCGGTCGTAAAGGACCTGCACCGCCACAAAATCCGGCTGCTGCTTGATGAACTGGGCGAAGACGAACGCCTTGGTCAGTTCCACATACCGGTCATCCAATCCGGCGTCGTAGATCTTGATCTTCTCACAGAGCTCGTTAATATTTCTTACCGCGCGCATGGTGCACACTTTGGCCGCTTTCAGCATGTCCTCCGACCAGGAAGACTGCTGGGCATTGAGTTTTTCCAGCGCCACTTCCGTCTCATCCGGCAGAAGATAGATCATCAGTGCTTTTCCCATATCGTCATAAAGGATCGGGTAGGAAATGGAGATCTTCTCGCCGCAGGCCGGGCAGGTATACTGGAAAAAAGAGCCGTCCAGCACATGCTGCTTCTCCTCCGGATGCAGCGACACGTTGACGCAGGCACGAAGGGTCATGGTACTCTTCTTTTTACAGTGGGGGCAGACCAGATCCGCCTTCACCGGTTTATACTTCTCATTCTCCCCCGGGGTCAGATCAAACTCCTTCGGGTCCGTATTCTTTTCTTTGGTCATGTTTCTTTCTCCTGTTACTTTCCCGGGGCTCCTTTGGCTCCGGAACTTTTTTCTACGGCAAATGCACCTGTGGCATTACCTGTTTTTCATCTTCTGACAGAATGCGGCGACACCCACACACAGCTCGTGCTGGTAGTCCGGATCCGACAGAAGTTCATCGTCGGTGGCGTTACTCATAAAGCCCATTTCCAGAAGGAAGGACGGCACCGATGTGGACCAGTTCAGTCCGCTGTAGCGGGTGGAGGCATCGCATCCCCGGTATTTGGAACCGGTGGCTTCGGAAAGGCAGGTGCCAAGCCAGTCGCCCCATTTCACCTGGTAGTCGGAAAGCTCGCCTCTGCTGCATACAAAGACGCCGATCCCCCGTGCCGACGAGCTGTCGCTGGCATCGCAGTGAAGCCGCAAAAACACATCTGCGTTGTTATCCACCGCGATCTGGGCCCGTTCCACATTGGAAATATCCACGTCGTTACTGGAGCGGGTAAGAATTACCGTGGCGCCCTGGGATTCCAGATAGTCACGCATCTTCAGCGCGATCTCCAATACCACCTCATATTCCGGACGGCCTGTGGAAACACCTGAGGTGCCTGCAGATACCTTCGCCTTCTGTTCATCCGACCAGGGTGCCAGCGGCTCTGTATCCGAATTGGCGTGTCTCTGATGTCCCGGGTCGATAACGATGACCATGCCGGAAAGATCGTAAGAACCATCAGAATGGGACTTTGTCTCCTTCGGCTCGGTGGATTCCGTTGTCGCTTCGGTAGTCTCTTTCGTGGTTTCTTTAGTAGTTTCTTCCGTGGTCTCCGAAGTGGTCTCTGAAGTAGTTTCCTCCGTCGTCTCCGAAGTCATTTCCGTGGTTTCCGTTTCCGGTTCCGTCGTCTCTTCTTCTGAAGAAGTACGCACCACAGATTCTCCGAAGGTGATCTCCGGAACCGTCGGCTCGGTCACGCTCTCTTCTGAAAGATCAGATTCGTCTTCCGAAGAAACCGTGGTTTCCTTATTTCTTCCCGATTTCAGTTCTTTTCCCGAAGTCGTGGATTTCTTCCATGGCCCGATGGTCAAAAGCAATACCAATGTCGTTATGACCAGGGCAGCGGTGGCCGCTGCCAGTATCTTAATAGCCCGGCTGTTTGTCTTCATGTTCATTATTTCGTGACCTCGATCGTTCCACTGATCAGAAGAGATCCGTCAGGATTGAAAACTTCCAGTTTCATAGTACCGGTCTCCGCGCCCTTCATGTTCAGTTCGAGCCACACTTCCGCCTGGTAATACACTTCCTGGGTACCCTCGTCCAGGACCTTTCCCTTCGAGTCAGTCAGTTTATAGGAATATCCCATTAAGCAATATTGCTGATCGACATAGAAGGAATAGAAGATCTTCTCCGTGGATTGCGGCACATCATAGATATACCATCCGTTCTTTTCTTCGTAAAAGTCTCCGTAGTAAGACTCCGCCTTTTCCGTGTCATAGGTAAACTCTTCTCCCTCCGGGAGGACCTTGAACGGGCAATAGTAAGCTGGATACTCCCAGACCGAGTATACACGGCACTCATAATCTCCGGCCTCCAGTTCCGTAATATTCTCCCACGGAAAGATCATGATTTCGGAATCGACAGTCGCATATCCGGAGAACACGACCGTTTCACCGTTCGAAAAATCATACGGGTCCTTTACGATCTCATAGTAGACTTCAAACGACGGATCCTTATACTCATATAGTTCCATCTTTAATGCGATATACTCGTCTCCCACGTGATATCCCGCAACGAGCTCGCCCTCGGGTCCGATAAAGTAGTAATTACTTGCATAAAACTCCCGCGGCATAGGTTCGTCATCACCATAGATATTCGCACAGCCGCCGGTAATCATCGATCCTTCGGAATCATAGATGTAGCAGGCAATATACTCACCGGGGATCTTTTGCGTCGGCTCCCAGTCACAGTAGATCACATCGGTTCCGTTCGCCGCCGTATATTCGCCCTTGTAGAGCAGATTTCCGTTCTCATCTTCAAATTCGTAACTGAAAGTTTCCCCAGGAAAAGAATCCCATGTAAAAGCACCAAATCTCACAAAGGTTGCCGATTCGCGGTATCCTACGGCCTCATTGAGATCCTCGTCATACCATGTGGTATAGCTGATCTCAACCGGTGCACGGGTAGGCTCCGGCTGGGTCGTCGCAACAACCTCAAGATTCAGATCCTCCAGAAAGGAAAAGAGAGCTGTGAATACCTTATCTGTCGAGTCCTCGGAGATAAGCCAGTTATCCTCCCTGACCAGTTCCACTTCGACGCGGACTTCCTCTTCCTTCGCCCCTTCCACAGCCAGACGGTAGTCTCTTTCGGTGGCTGTCGAACTGACTTCACGGATCACATCTTTGGTCCGGAAATAGTCGAATACCAGCTCCGCCGTACCCTCTGTCTCATCCTTATCCAGACTTACATTCTCGATGGAAAAAGAGATGCGTTTTCTGGCGGCAGCAAAAATATCTTCCACCTCGGATTTCATAAAGCCCTTTGCCTTCTCGACTTCCGAGCTTTTTCCATCTACCAGTCTTTCCAGTTTTTCATATTTTCCGTTCTTAAGGTACGCGCAGAAATCGTCGAGCATAGCCTCGGCTTTCTTTGTTTCCCCTTTTTGTTTTTTCGTATTCTTATCTGAATTTTTACAGCCGGCTGCCATCATGGTAAACAGCATCACTACGACCATTGTCAAAGCCTGAAATCTCGTCTTGCGCATAGGTTTCCTCCTGGTTTTGATGATACTAGTTTGCGCCATGAAAGTGAAATTGGCAAGTCAGTGTATTTCTTTTTGGTTAAGATATCCTAAAATTTACTTATTGTATGCCTCAGGGGCTTTTTTCTCATGTTCCTCCTGTGTTATTATTTATTTAGTTGGGTTTGAATTTTGGGAAGGATCAGTTTTTCGTACATGAAACTGTCGGAATTGACACAATATCAGAACATCACCATCCAATGCCACGATAATCCAGATCCGGATGCCATTGCGTCTGGTTTTGCGCTTTATCGTTACTTTAAGAGCCATCGTTGTAATGTGCGCCTCATTTACAGCGGACGCGCAAAGATCACGAAGGTCAACCTCACCATGATGATCGAAATGTTCCGTATCCCGATCGAGTATTGCGTATCGGATTTCGGTTCCTGCGATCTTCTGATCACCACTGACTGTCAGTACCGTTCCGGTAACGTCCGCTTCTTCCCGGCGCCCAAAGTGGCTGTGATCGACCATCACCAGTTCTGCGGTATCGATGTGGATTATTCCTATATCCAGCCGAACGTCGGCAGCTGCTGCACGCTTGTCTGGCAGCTTTTCCGAAATGAAGGAATCGACATCAACAAAGATCCCATTTGCGCAACTGCCCTTTATTACGGGCTTTACTGTGACACCAACCAGTTCAGTGAACTGTATCACCCGCTGGACCGAGATATGCGAGATGCTCTGGCCTTCGACCAGGCCGCTGTGGTCCGTCTTTCCAACTCGAATCTTTCCCTTTCGGAACTGGGCATTGCCGCCCAGGCCATGAATGATTTCACTTTCGATAGTGAGCTCCGTCTGGCTATCGTACAGGTTCAGCCCTGCGATCCGAATATTCTGGGTCTCATCAGTGACTTCCTGATCCAGGTCGACCGTGTCGATATCTGTATTGCATTTAATGAAACTTATACCGGATACAAGCTCTCGATCCGAAGCTGTATCAAGGAGACCAAAGCCAGTGAGCTGGCCGAATACATCACTGATGAAGTCGGATTCGGCGGCGGTCATAGAAATAAAGCCGGTGGTTTCATCGGAAAAGATGAATACTCTGCCAAATACGGCGAACTGCGCATGATGCTTTTCCTTCGAAAGAAACTTATGGAATATTCCGGCGAATGCGAGATCCTTCGTGCCGGTATCGATAAGATCTCTGTGGAAGGCCTGAAGCGTTACCGCAAAAAGAGAATCCCGGTGGGTGTCGTCTTCTGTAAAGACTTCGTCACCACGAGCACCCCGATGCTCGTCCGTACACTGGAAGGAGATATTGACTTCAACGCCAGTGCCGACACCTGCATCATGGTAGGTGTGTCCGGCGATATCGTGCCGATCTCCATGGATAAATTCAAGGAGACCTATGACATGTGCAGTGCACGGTCCAAGATCACATCGGAATACCGTCCGACCATCAAGAATCTCCGCTCCGGCGAGACTTTCGACCTGGCCGACCACATCCGGTCCTGCATCAGCCGTGGTTCCGAATATGTCTATATCAAGCCGATCGAGAGTTCGGTAAAGAT
This sequence comes from Oscillospiraceae bacterium, assembly GCA_902794115.1. Classification (GTDB taxonomy): domain Bacteria; phylum Bacillota; class Clostridia; order Saccharofermentanales; family Saccharofermentanaceae; genus Scatonaster. The sequence goes on along the minus strand of CADBGD010000040.1, from coordinate 1,347 downwards.
CTTCACCGTCTGGGATGCCAATAACTACATCCGCGGTACCAAGGGCGACTATATCGCCATCCGTGAAAATGATCTTTCCGACTTTTATATCGTGGAAAAAGAACTCTTCCGTAAGACCTATGAACGGGCCGATCAGGAAGAAGCCAACTAAAGGAGTCCTGGGTAAGACATGAAAAACCCGTTTAACCGTAAAAACCTGATTCCGATCCTTTGCCTCACCGCAGCAGTACTGATCGTCGCCATCGTTCTGGTACTGATTTTGCGTGGCTGCGCAAAAGACAGCGGAAATTCTGAAACCACCTCTTCCGGCGTCACTACCGCGGCTGTTTCCGGTTCTTCCGGGGATGAGACCCAGCCCGGCGAGTCCGCAGCTGACAGCTCCAATGAGACATCCGGTCAGGCCGCTTCTTCCGTTGAGAATATCGAAGCCCCCACTGATGCCACCACAGGAGCCGGCACAACTTCTTCCAGTGACGGAAAGGGAACCAAAAGCACCACAACAAAGGGGAATGGAAACAATACTTCTTCTTCCGATCCTTCTGCTACCACTACCAAAGCCGGAAACAGCACCGACTCCACGACCAAGGGTTCCGGTAACGGCGGATCTGCTTCCACTACACCAAGCGAAAAGAATCCCACTTCTTCCGGAAATGGTACCGATCCGAATGAAGGCGAGATCATCTCGGTGATCGATCCCACATCTGAATCCGGAAATAGTGGTTCCGGTTCCAATTCCTCTTCTTCCAATTCGACAGAAGCAACGAAGGAACCGACAAACGCCACCCAGGAAACAAAAGGTGAAGCCATTGAGCTCCCCTTCGTTCCCATCGAGGACCTGTGATCTTTCCATCAGGATCTGAACCAATCAGATAAGATACTAACAGAACACAAAACCCGCCGGATCATAGATCTGACGGGTTTCTTTCATTTCGGTCTTTTTCGCCTCTTCTCCAGTTCATCCAGCATGAAATCCACGGCCAAAAGTGTCATAAGCGGATGGGATTTCCCGCCCACATCTGAATAGTCGTAAGAGTCGTCATATTCGTCTTCATCGAAGACGTGTGTCTTCTGCTTTTTATCGATGGCCCGAAGAAGCCTTTCATCCACCACACCATCCAGATCTTCCAGCTCATCTCTTGTCAGTTTTCTCGGGATCCGTCTGACCGCTTCTGTTAATACTGATTCACTTGCGCTGCAGCTCAGGTCATAGATCTGCTCCGGTGAAAGGACCGTACCGCGGCTGAGGGCATAAAGGATCACCCGATCGCAGTCTTTCTGTTCATCTACGCCTTCACAAAAATCCATCACATCTTCTGCCGACAATACCATCCCCTGGGAAATGGCTTT